>JANOOI010000429.1:0-6225 GCA_031421235.1 Bdellovibrio sp. | reverse complement strand
TATTATATTTTGGCAACGTTGCATATAGTGATTTAAGCATTGTTTTACGGTCAAAGTGTTTAAAACGCATAATCTTATGTGATTTGTTTTTACTGCGTGCAATAAAATCAGCGATAGGTGTTGTTTTTAATGGCCCAATAGCTTCAGCCACAGCCCATTTGGATTTATTCTTAACGATGATGCCGACATGGGTCCAAACGGAACCCGTGGCTTCACGCAAAGCAGCTGCTTGCGCCGTTTGGCTTTGAATAAAAATAATATCACCTTCAACATAAGGCACACTTGGTACGCTTGAGGATTCATCTGGTGGCAATGGCCCTTGTGACATTGCTGATGCGGTCTGAATATTCATTGTTGCGAATAAAACTATAAATACAATTTTTTGTAATATTTTTTTCATCATAGACATCTTTTCGGAAAATGATTCGCAATCATTTAATGTGAAAAAGATTGTCTATGAACTTTTCAGTTTACTGTGAAAACCCCGCCTTTACGGGACTTTAGCCGTGGCTCTCATGAAAGCATAAAAAAAGACCGAATTCTTTTCATTTTTTACCTTTTCAACTTCTTGCTTCATTTTTTGAATATCATTTTTTGTGACTCGTTTTTCTTTCAATAAGGTTTTTTCAGCACTTAATAAAATTTGAAAAAAATATTCAGTGAACGCTTCTTTTTTTTCCGGTTCACGCGAATCGAAATGAAATGGTCTAACTTCAGTCTGAATATCAACAAATCCTGCTTCTTTTAATAAATTACCCAGTTGCGCCCCGATAAACGGATGTCCTTTGATAGAGTCTTGATAATCATTAAATTCGAACCAATATTTTAAATAAGCTGGGCTGTAGGGATCCATAAATAACGTCTGATTAAAAACTTCAGAAATATAAATCTTTCCCCCTTTTTTAACTTGTTTACGAATTTGCTTTAAAACATCAACGGGCTTTGGCACATGTTCTAAAAACCAACACACAAATGCAGAATCATACTGACCCGCATCTGGCATAGATAACTTCTGCGCATCTTGCTGAAAAAGCCTGACTTGTTTAGTTTTTATTTCTTCTTTTAAAATGATTCGGGCTGTGTCTAGCTGCTCAGATGATAAATCAACACCGTCAATTTTTAAATCAGGAAATCGTCTAGTTAATATTTTTGTTTGTGCGCCGACTCCGCAGCCAACTTCTAAAAGCTTTTTGTTATATTCTAAGTCAATGCCAGCATAGACATAGGGTTCAAGAAAACGGGCTTGATGAATTAAACGATCTTGTTCTTTTACTGTATACCCATGCAAATAGCTTTGATCATTTTTCGTCTGGTCTTTTTCTTGTTTAGATTTTGTTTTCTTCATACTTTAAACAGTAACACGAATAATTTTGTAACCAAATGTAAATAAACAACCCAGTTTGGAACCAATAACTTTCAATAATACTAGACAAAAAAATAAATACATTTGCTTTTCAGTAAATCTTATTTAACATTGTATATATTAAGTCTTACGAAAGGAGAAAGCCATGAATACATATCAAATTATATTTCAAGTCACACTAAAGATGAATACATCAATGATTAAGTCAGTCGATATGACCGGTTTTCTCCCTCTGATTTGCTCAGTTCAAGCTTAGCCTTGATCATAAAAATCCGACTACAGAAAATCAAAAAATAAATTAATTCGATCACAATCGATTCATTATTTTATTTACCTTCTAAAAATTATTAATTTAGTTTTATGAAAATAAAACATCCGCACAGCTTTATCCTTAAGGAGGACACCATGAAAGCGGTACTTAGACACAAAACACAATGGGAAGAAGAAAACTGGCATAGGTTATTAGCCAGCGCTCATTATTTACAAAAAAATATAAAATGGGTTTTCTATCGTTTAGTTATTTTAAGTTCAATCACACTGTATATCATTTATAAATTGGTATATGGAATGGGATTCATTTTAAAATTACTTTTATTCACACATCCATTTGCTTTGCATAGTCATGAGAAAGTCACATCCTCTCATGACTAAAAAATACTGTCTTATTTTAAGATTACACCTGTCTAAAACTATGACACTGTTTTGTCTCCTAAATCCTACATCTTGACTCTATAGTGTCTAACTTTTACTTATTTAGTAATTTGAAATTAGACCGAAAAGTAAATCATGACCACTCCTGTTGTCTCTCGTTTTATAATTAAACTTTTTATCACCTTTTTCTGGTTATTGTATGCATCTAGCTGTCTTGAATTAAAAAATAATTATTCATCTGTGGAACTAAATTCGCTGGGCCCGACTTTAGACCGCATCAACGAAATATCAAATGGTAATACAGCAACTGGGACTGTGGCTGTAGATGTTAAAATTAATCTAGGCAACGCGCATTATATGACATCAACGATGAAATCAATTTTTCTAAACCCAGCTAGCACATCGGTACAGTCAAACACAATTAAAGATCGAATAGCTAAACGTATTTCGAACCAAATTTTATTTTTAGGTGGTTCGTGCAATCGCTATGAAGGAAACTGTAGAAACGAAAATCATGCAGAGGCCCCTTTTAAGGCTATTACTAATCCTGTTCGTAAAGGCTATATTGTCCGGGCCTGCGAAGAAGTGACAAGTCAAGATGAAGCCGTGACAACAGCACTAGGCAAAGCGGGCTTAAGTGTTATTGCGACAGCTGACATGACAAGTGTTAAAACGATTTACAATTTATTCTATCCAGGTCGTACAGTTTCAAATGAAGCTGTAAATAACTTAATTAATTTACATCAAGCAGCCATTGGCCTAAAACAAACGCCCACCGATGCCTGGAGATTTGTCCTTTACACATTGTGCGCTTCACCCATGATGGAAATGTTATGATGAATCAACTACGAATCTTAATTCTTAGTTTTTTACTTTTACTTTCACCTTTACTTTGCACTCAGTTAAGTGCCGCTGAAAAATTAAGTCCATTGGCTATCTATGCCAGATGTTACAGTCAAATCACTAATCAGCGGATTGAACTGTCTTCACCACTGACCCTACAAGTTGTTACCGGATCTGTTTCACCGATACAAGCTTGTTTGCAAGTTTTTAATAAAGCATTATTTTTAAATAATGAATCAACGATTGCAAACACAGCTGATGCAGAATCAATTTCTGTTGTTAGAACACTTCATAATTTACATTCATCATGGTTCACTGCAAAAGACTTCACTGATATTGATGCCGGAGCCCCATTTTGGACTGATGGCTCCAGAGATCTCTGGGATACTTCAACCCCAGCTCTTTATTTAACCAAAGCTTTATTCGAGCCAACACCAAATTTTAGTTCCATTTTATCTGGTCAAAAAATATTAATCCCAGTCCGTACAATGATGAATCCTGTTTCAGGGGCTCAAACTAATCTAGCCATATCGAGCTATTTAATTAAATCAGCGACTGCTCAACCTTTGCAGTTTGCTCCTCGCGGAGTACTTGTTGGTGTAACACAAACATCACCAGCAATGGTCAACTACCCTGCTGTATCATATAAGTTTATGGTTGGTGGTTTAGTTAAACATAATCAAGCTGGATCTGTTGCTTTGTATGGTTCAATGGGCGGTGGCCTTTTGGGTAATTACACTTATTCCTTACTAAATATTAATCAGAATAATGAATTTATTGCTAACGGTGGGCTAGTGATGCCACGAAAATGGGGACGCAGCGTTTACCGAGATCTTTTTTGCAGAGAATTACCTGTTGTAAGAATAGCTGACGCTGTTCCGTTCGTAGCTCCTGCAAGTGATGTCGCATTTAGAACATCTACAGGCTGTGTTCAGTGTCACGCATCAATGGATAGAATTTCTTCAGTTGTTCGTAGTGCACGATTTGCAAGTATTGGCTCAGATTCTAAAGTGAGTTCTAGTCGTGGAGCCACTTTTATCAATTTTCCAAATCCTACACTACCCGCTGAACAAGTTTGGCCAGTCACAGCTGACCCAGATTACGCAAAGAGACCACCTAGCGGGACACTTTATTTTAGAAATTATCAAGGTGAATTAATAGATGCCAATGTTTCTGGTGTTAGCGAATTAGCCACAAAGATTTTAGATCAAGATGATCTTTATATTTGTGTAGCAAAACGCTATTACGAATATTTCACTGGGGTATCGATTTTTAATGGTGACATCACTGATCCAAGAAATCCAAAGCCAGATGCCGCTGCAATGACTCATAGAAATTACGTCATACAATTAGGTAAAACATTACGTCAGCACAACAACTTAAGATTGTTAATCACAGATATTTTAAATTCAGGGCAGTATCAAAAATCTGACGGTTCGTTTTAAAGGAACAATATGAGTAAACTAAAAGAATTAAACCGCCGAGAATTATTACACTTTTTAGGACTAGCTTGTTCAAGCGCTGCACTTAGCCCCGTTCACTTACTGACCCAAAGTCTCATCAGCGGCTTAGCTACTAAGGCTTATGCAGCAGATTTAAAACTTAATCCTAGAAGATTACTTTATATTCAATTAGCTGGTGGCCCGCCAAGATGGGTCTTTGATCAATTTTTAAATCCATATAATTCTGCTGGATTTATTCCAAACTTACAAACCAGTACAAAATATAAATCAATCGACGGTCGATACACTGAAGCTGAACATAAAACTGTGGCCTTGAAAGGAATTCATGCCCCGTGGATGTGGCAATTTGATTTACCGACTGTTAATGGCGGCTCAAGACCCATGGCTGATTTACTAGATAATCTTTTAGCTCTTCAAGGCTTAGATTCGGGAAATGATTCTCATGATATTTCCAGAGTGAATGTTTTTACACCTTTAGGGGCTATGCAAAGTCTCACGGCCATGGCTGGGGATTCTGGGGATTCACCGATAAAATCAGTTTCATGTGGCGCAAGTCTAATGACTCATAAATCTATAAAGGGTTTTTCAAATGTCACCCTTAGAGAAGATGGTCAAAGTAATTTAGTTCAGGATCTTATGGATCCCTTTATATCAACCTCGTCTGCAGCCTACAGTTCTAAAAAACAACAGCTTCAAGATTTTATCAATGCATCAATGACCAGTTTACAAAACACTTCTCATGGTGAACATTTCGGTGCAAATAGTATTTCTACAGATCAAAAAACTGTGGCTGAATTATTAGCTTACTCTTTAAATGGTTTAAGCACGTATTGGACTGCGACAGTTGCAAAATACGACAGTTTAATTAAAAGATCACTTGATATGACTAACCCGCTTCCTGGAATCAATGACCTTCCGATCGGATCACCACTAGCACGCAATAACACTTACAGAATTAATGCAGATAATTCTGTAGCAACAGCTGCTGATTTAAGAACGCTTATACCTCTAGACGGAAAAATGGGGTTGCTATCAAGACATATGGCTTTAGCCGAATATTTGTTTGTAAATAAACTAACTCATTCTTTGACGATAAATCCTGGCTCTTTCACATCGCCTGATGAACATTTTGTTGGTGTGATGGTTAGTCTAGTGAAAAATACTTATTGCTGGCGAGCTTACGCAGCTTGTTTACTAGAACTTATTTCACAATTTAAAAATGCACAGATCTTTAATGATACAGTTATTGCTGTGGTCGGTGATTTTAATCGGAGTCCACAACTGGCTGGCTCTGGATCAGATCACAGAGCCACTGCCAGTAGCGGAGTTTTCTATTCCGGAGCAATTCAGGGCCCGATGATTTTAGGTCAGCTGAAAGCGGATAGCGGGCCTAAATCAGGAAGTATCGGAGATGGAGACGGCACAAGAGACTACGGAAACTTATTATCAAGCTCAGCCGCATTATTACGTGTTCCATCCCCCGTGACAGCTAAACAAACAATGGTCGCGGAAATCAATGGTCTAGTGACTGCATCGGCTGAAAAATCGACACTGAAATAAAGTGAACCTCATCTTTATTTCATATTCTACGGAATCAGAAAGTTTTTAAGCCTTAATTCTAAACTGGGGCTTAATCCCGTTGTCATCCAGTGAATTTCTTTATTTTCACTCACTAAAAAAACGGTGGGTGTTCCATTAACTTCGTAAAGACTTGCAACCGCCCCGTCTAAGTCAATAGCGACAGGAAACGTGTATTTTTTATTTTCTACATAGGACCTAACTGTTTGTGGGCTTTCACCTATAGAAATAGCTAGCACTGATTCTTTTTTGATTTGATTTTTATCAATCATGTTTTGTATTCGATCTAATTCTACACCGCAAGGTCCACACCAAGTGGCCCAAAAA
>JANOOI010000428.1:0-2774 GCA_031421235.1 Bdellovibrio sp. | reverse complement strand
GATACGGAAGTAAAACTGTTGCTGTGTCAGAAATCAATAATTGCTGCGATGTTAGATCTAGGCCAGTGGCTTTTAATTTTCTGATTTCTTCAGCTAAGCCAATAATGTCAATCACCACACCGGTTGCGATCACACAGGTTTTATCCGGATGTAATATTCCTGAAGGAATCAAATGTAAAACTGTTTTTTGACCGTTTACAACTAATGTGTGTCCTGCATTTGATCCACCTTGAAACCTGACAACAACATCAGCATAAGAAGCGAAAACATCGACAAGTTTCCCTTTACCTTCATCACCCCATTGCGCTCCGACAACAACTACAGCTGACATATAAAATCCCTTCAATCAATCTTTGAATGATAAACTTCCCCACTCGTTAACAAGTGGTAAAGTATTTTTAGTTAAATTTTTATTTATAAAATTAAGACACAATTCGCTGGCTTCTAGCGAAGCTTTTTCAAAAGCTTCTTGAGTCAGCGCGCCCATGTGCTGGGTTAAAATCACGTTTGGATATTGCAATAACTTTGATTCACGTGATAACGGCTCTTTATTGAAAACATCTAATCCTGCAGCCGCTAACCATTTATTTTCTAAAGCTAAACATAAATCATCTTCATGAACAACAGAACCGCGTGAAGTATTCACTAAAATTAAATTTCGGTTAATATATTCAAAGTGGGAACGATTCAGCATATTTTTTGTTTCAGCAGTGGCGGGCACATGAAAACTCATAACATCTGATTGCTTTAAAACTTCTTCATAACTTGATCTTTTTAAATTCATTTTATTGAACAAATCATCGTCTTGATAAGGATCAAACACCACAACGTTCATGCCGAAGGCCTTAGCTATCTGGGCTACTTTCTGACCGATGCGTCCAAGACCCACAACACCGTAAGTTTTACCAGACAATTCAGTGCCTGTGAGATTTTCGCGGGAACTTTGATTCCATAATCCTGCTTTTATTTGTTTATGGGATTCATTAATATTTCTAGCTGCTGATAACACTAATCCCCACGTTAATTCAGCAGCAGATTGGCTGTTGGCGTCGGGCGTGTACATCACTGTGATATTTTTTTTCTGTGTAGATATTAAATCAATATGATCAAAGCCACTGGTGCAAGTAATAATTAATTTTAGCTTTGGGGCTTGGGTTAATAAATTTTCAGTGATTTGGGTTTTACTGCGGATAATTAAAATTTCAGCTGTTGTAATATGCTGATCTAATTCTGTGATATTAAGTAATTTAATTAATTCAAATAAATTGTTTTTTTGAAGATTAATCTGTGCAATTTGCGAGAATTTTTCCGTGATGACAATTTTCAATTTTTGGCTCATAACAAACTTCTTTGTAAAAAATTTTCCGAAGCTAAAGTTATTTTTTCAAGATCAATATTCATTCCAAAATCATTTAAACATTGCGCTAGACGCAGTGTTGTTTCATGAAGGTCAGTATCTGTGATATAGCCCATGTGGCCTATACGAATAACTTTTCCCTTAAGTTGATCTTGTCCACCCATGACAGTGACTGCATATTTTTTTTCAAACTGTTCACGAAATAGTGTGCCATCAATAGATTCTGGTAATTTTATTGCAGTAACTGTAGGGCTTGGATTTTTTGAATACAATTCAAGACCCAATTCTTTAGCCAAGGCATGCGTGTAGTGCATGCGTCTTTGAATAGTTTTAAATAACTGGTTGTAACCACCAGTGGATTCAATATTTGTCAGTACAAATTCGAGTGCTCTGATTAAATTAACGTTTGAAGAAAAATAAGTTTCGCCTTTGGCGTTGGCTTTTTGTTCAAACCTTAAATCAAAATAAAATCTTGGTGTGGGATTATTTTCTACGACAGCCCATGCTTTTTTAGAAAAACTAACAAGGCTAATACCAGTGGGTAACATAATCGCTTTTTGGCTACCAGCGACTAGTCCATCGATGGACCATTCATCCATCATGATCGGCATAGCCCCCAAGGCCGTAATTGCATCGACTAAAAATAAAGCTTTTGTTTTTTTAACAATTTGTGAAATTTCAAAAACAGGGTGAATTGTAGCTGTGCTGGTTTCACAGGCCTGGGTCATCACGATATCAGTGTCAGGATTTTCTTGAAGATATTTTTCGATAACATTGGGGTTAACAGCTTCGCCCCAGTCAATATTTAGTCTGTGAACTTTAGCACCAAAAGCTTCAGCCATGTTGGCCCAGCGTTCACCAAATTTACCGGATACTATCGCTAAAACTTTGGTTTGCGGTTTCAAAACATTAATCAATAAGGCTTCCATACCACCAGAACCAGTGGATGATAAAATATAAACATTTTCTTTGGTGCAGAATAAATTTTTTAAAAGAGATAAAACATTTTTTAAAATAAGATCAAATTCTGGCGTGCGATGATGAATCATAGGTCTTGCCAATACTTTTTGAACTTCAGGATGCAGTTGTACCGGGCCGGGGGCTAACAAGATGGGTCTTAATAGAAGTGTGTTGTTGGCTGAAGTGGCCGAAGTCGATCTATCCATTGACAACTCGTTTTCCTTTGCGGTCTTATTACATCAATGAATAGAACTTTTGTCGCAATTTTTCTTAAACTGACAGCAGCTGTCATCGTGATTTTTTCTTGTCCTGGCTGCGCTTACAAACTTAGCAGCCAAGTCGATGCGTTACCAAATCAAGTGAAGCGCGTACACATGCCTGTATTCAATAACAAATCCACAGAACCCGGTATTGAAGTGTATTTCACAGAATCCCTGAAAACAGAAGCCATTAAGTC
>JANOOI010000427.1:0-5355 GCA_031421235.1 Bdellovibrio sp. | reverse complement strand
GGATTAGAACCTTTACATGAATTACTTTCCATAATACTGTAAGTCACCTCTGGCTTTAGTGTCTCTCTTTTAATTTTAAACGTACATAACTGAGGCCCATTTTTAAAAAAGGCACCAGCAATTTCGCGGTCACCAAACTTGCCTGCATTAACAAAAAAAGTACCCATTGGCAGACCTTTAATTAAAAAGTCTCCTTGGGATGATGTGATTATATCAAATTTACTTTTAATATCGGTACCTTCTAAATCTGGATTGTTTACTTCAATTTCAACTTTTAAAGCTTTAAGTGGACTTTTTCCATCTTTATCGAAAAACGTAGCACCCAATGAATTTATACCAAATCCTAGAGCACATGACTGGTAAAGCCAGTCCTCCCGCTCCTCATAATTATTCGTGGTTGGGAAAATAAAAGTAAATCCGACCATTTGATTTCCAGCTTTTGGAATGCCGACTCCTTTTTTTTCTTCCCGCATTTTCGCAATAGCTTTCTTTGAATCATTGATAAATTCAAGCACCTTTTCACGTTTAATTGTGAATACGGTTTTAGATTTAAAAATAATATCGGATTGGCTGAACTCCGCCTCTTTTCCTCCTGGGAGACTAAAAAGAACAGTTTTAAACTTAGGTATCGTTTTATTTGTCATTTTTGCAGGAACTATTTCAAACATCCAAGTATCTGGATCATCGTTTACATATTTCCAAAATTTGTTTTCAGGGCCTTTAAATTTTATTTCAAAGGCTATATTTGGAAGTTCTTCATTCGCTACTCCATTCTCGTCCGCATCCCCACTCCCAGCATCTACTGCACAACCAGTAGCGCTAGCAAAAGACGGAGTTAGAAAGAATAGAAAACTAGCGGCTAGTAATAAAATTATTTTTGACATCTTTAAATTATAAAGATGTATCCTTTTTTTTCAATTGATCTCGATCTTCAATAGTCTATTTATACGCTGCGCTGGCATTAAGTATGGATTGATAAACCTAAACAGGCTTTTTTTTAAGCCATCACTGGTAACCTGGTTTATAAACTTTTCCCTGCAGCTTGCCTAATGAATTCAAGAGCCTCTTTCCGCGACCCTTGAAAAATAATGTGAGGCTTTCTTTTGTTTAAAGATTCAATGTACAACGGATCATAATACCAAACTAAAATTTTTTCGATCCAGGTTTTATGAAGTTCCATATTTCCAGATCCTGTCGCTTCAGATTGGGCCTGAAGTAAATCAGCAGATATTTCTTGAAAACGTAAATTCCCAAGTTTTTTGGAAATAATTTGAAATGCTTTTTGATAATTTAAAATATCTTCTGTTCTATTATCAGAAGTTAATTTTAATATATATTCGTCAAAAATAATTTGGACGCGATTTTCTAAAGATTCTTTAATTAGAATCATTTTTGATTCTCGAAGATTTAAAAAGAATTTTTCAGGTTGAACAATTTTTCCAATCATTCGACTTTCGTCCTCTACAAGGAGTGGAGTTTTTTGAGATAAATTTTCTTTAATTAGCAAATCTGAAGCTAAAAGATTTTCAAAATCACTTTGTGATGGTTGCTTTTCTAAATAGGCACCAAACGCAGACCCTCTGTGCTTTGCTAAAAATTCAAGATTGACTGTGGAGCAAAAATTTTGAGCTTCCTCAATCAATAGCGTCTTACCAGAACCCGTACTTCCTGAAATAACCCATATGGGGTTTGAAGATAACCGCTCTAATTCGTTTAATAAAAATTGTCTAAAAGCTTTGTACCCGCCTTTAAGTCTTGGTCTTTGAAAGTTGGCTTCTGACAGCCATAATTGACTGATCTGAGACCGCATACCGCCACGAAAGCACGTGATCAACGCTTCTGGATTTATCTGCATAAATTCTATCCAGGCCTTAACACGATCACTTTTGACATCACCAGAGACTAACTTGTACCCTAAATTAACTGCAGCAGCTTGGCCTTGTTCTTTGTAGGTTGTCCCAATAACCTGACGTTCTTCATTATTTAAAATCGGTAAATTCACTGATCCAGGAATACTACCCAAAGCGAACTCGACTGGCGCACGGACATCAATAACTGGAATTTTTTTTAGAATAATATCTCGAAAATCTGAAGCGTCGATGAACTCTTTACTCATATTAATTTTATTGCAAAATCAGATTGTGCTTCAACTTTTCCAACAATTGATGAATGAAGAAATCGAGATTTTAAGGCTTTATTAATTTCAAAGGCTTTAGCTGCATCAACCGCTAGAAGCAGCCCCCCGCTTGTTTGCGGATCTAACAAAAGTAACGATGTGATTGAGTCGATATTACCCCAAGCTATATTTTGATCGACGTAATCTTTATTGGTTCGATGCGCTTTTGTTAAAAAAGATTTTTCTAAACACTGTTTTGCTAAATGCAATACAGGAACATCATCGCATTTAATGACAAAGCTTTTTTGACTGGCTTTCGCCATTTGCATGGCATGCCCTAAAAAGCCAAACCCTGTAATATCAGTGGCAGCATGAACCCCTGACTGCAAATCAGCATTCAATAAATCTAAAGTTTGATTGAGCTGACACATTGAAGCTAAAGCCTCACCTATATCTGTCTCTGATAGCTCTGAACGCTTGAGCGCTGCAGTCAGCGTTCCGGTTCCTAGTCCTTTTGTTAAAATTAAAACATCACCTTCTTTGGCTGAACTGTTAGACCAAATCTTTTTAGGGTCTATATAACCCGTCACAGAAAGACCGAATTTTAAAGTGTCGTCATCAATAGAATGCCCACCGACTAAGGGCACTTTTGCTTCGCTTAAAATATCGCAAGCTCCTTGCAAAACTTCAGCGATGATTTCATTAGATAAGCTAGCGATTGGAAAGGCCAAAATAGCCATCGCAGTTTTTGGCGTACCGCCCATAGCATAAACGTCGCTTAATGCGTTTGCGCAAGCAATACGACCAAATATTCGAGGCGTGTCTACAATAGGAGTGAAAAAATCTAACGTCTGCACTAGGGCTAAGGATTCATTAACTTTATAAATAGCTGCATCATCAAACAGTGAACCATCAACCAACAAAGAAGCATTTTTTTCAGGAAATTTGACTTTTGATAAAATATTTCGAAGTTCAGTGGCAGACACTTTAGCTGCACAACCACCTTTTTGTACCGTTTGAGTCAATCGAACTTCAGAGGTTTTCATTTGTTGATTCCTGTTGTTAAAATATTTTATTTAAGCTGAATCGTAATTTCTTCTTGTGCACCACTATTTCAACAACCCCTGAATTTTTGCTTTCAACTCAGTATAAGACAAACCATCAACCATTTCGCCGTTTATAAAAAATGTGGGTGTGCTGGTTACACCTAATGCTTTCGCATCGATTTGATCTTGCTCAATATTTTTTTTGTGTTTTTCAATCAATTTATTCGGATTTGATTCTAAAATATCAACACCAATTCTTTTTAAAATCACTGCAATCAATTCGGGTTTTGGGTTTTGATGATCAGCCCATTCAGGTTGATAATAAAGTAACGCCGATAAAGCTTGAAAGTATTTTCCTGAGGGTCTGGTTTCTTCTAAAGCTGCAGCCGCCAATACTGAATTAGTATGTAAAGGCATGTAGCGAACGACGAAATGAATTTTTCCTTCGAATTCTTTTAATAAACCCTTAATCACTGGATCCATTGCTGCACAGGATTCACATTCTGGATCTAAAAATTCAACCATTGTTACAGGTGCAGACTTATCACCAAGAGTGGGATGATAATCACGAATCAAAAAATCTGGCGCTTTTGTGCTAATGACTTCTTGTTGTTTTTCTTTATACTGCGTTTTTATAATATAAAATGCACTGACAGCTAAAGCGATTACACCCACTAAAAAGAAAATATTTTTTTTCATATTTGATTGTCCTTCTTATTTAAAATTAATATTGATATGAATGCGATTAGCGCAAAAGAAACTAACGCCAAAAATGGAATTGTTATAAACCCGAACCATTCAATTTGCTTGGATGTACACGATACACCCGTTGTACACGGGGTAATATTTTCAGGAATAAGTTTATAGTATAAAAGATTATGATAAATGGCTATGGCTAGCCCTGTGCAACTGAGAACTGCACTGTGAATGAATGTGTCTTTTGTTTTTCTAAACAAGCCCACTGCAAAGACAAAAACAAGTGGGTACATAAAAATACGCTGATACCAGCACAAAATACACGGCGGCAGTTTCATGACTTCACTAAAAAAAAGGCTCCCTGTGGCCGCCACAACAGCAATTAAAAAACCAATTTGTGTCCATAAGTCTTTATTCATGCAAATAGCATAAATTAATTTTATACTTAAGACATCATTTATTTTTTATGTTCCAAGCACCCTATCTATTCAGTTTTTTGAACCATATCGCCTTCGTTAAATTCAACACCTTTATCAAATTCTACGGCTACGTAGTTTTGATTGACTATTCTGGTCACAACACCCTGCCCTTTATTGACTATAGTGCAAGTTCTTTCGCCTGCAACAAGGCTATTACATCTATTGGCATAAAGTTGGACACTGTCATTTAACTTAACTTCGTTTTCATTAAGTCCTACATGTGCTACAGTATCACTGATTTTCATAGCGACAACGCCGCGATGAACTTTTTTGTGACTCGCACATGCTGTTAAAGAAACTAAGGCTCCATAAAATAATAGATTTCTCGCATTCATAAAATCTCCAATCGTTTTTAGTTTTGAATACACTACTTCATCACACACATTTCTTCACAACTTTCAGCCGATTTTCGGCAAGCTTCAGCGCAGGATTTCATCATTTCATCATCCGTAAAAGCTTCACAACTTTCGGCGCAAACTAAACTAATTTTAGCGCAGGCAGCACAAGTCAAAGAATAAAAATCAGACCCACGAATCATAAAGTTAGCTGATATACCACAAATTCTTGCACAATCTTGCAAAAGTTCAACATGCCTTGGTTTGGCGTAGTCCCCGCCTTTTTCAAGACAATATGTAATCATTTTTGAACAAAGCTTGTATGTATTCGTACAGTTGTCGATACAGACTTCTATTGGTGTCGAAATATTTTCCATAGTTCTCCTTTTTTGTGCTTCGTTGCGACAAACAAAGAGTGTGCAAAACACAATCCTAAAATTTTAAATGCTAAATCAGATTCAGTCGATTTGAAAAATAATATATTACTCTACGGGCATCTTTGCCCGTTTTGTGAGATTTTAATGAACGTCATATACGGATAATAAAAAAATTAACCCATGAAAGGATAATCTGTGTAACCCTCTGGACCTTTTCCGTAGAATGTTTGCGGCTGTGGTGGATTCAGCGCTGCACGCTTTTCAATACGGTGAACCAAATCTGGATTAGCGATGAAATTCACACCG
>JANOOI010000426.1:0-1680 GCA_031421235.1 Bdellovibrio sp. | reverse complement strand
CGACTTAGTGGCTGGTGCCCCGAAAACTATCGAGATCACAAGCACACAGATCAATGATGCATTAATGGACCCTCTATCAGAAGTTATTGATGCTGTTCGAACAGCACTTGAAAAAACACCGCCTGAATTAGCATCCGATATCGTCGATAATGGCATCGTTTTGACCGGTGGCGGAGCCTTATTAGCTAATTTAGATGTTCTGATCAGAGAAAGAACAGGACTTCCTGTATCCATAGCTGAAGATCCATTAACATGTGTTGTTATGGGTTCTGGTCGTGTCCTAGACCAATTAGATCTACTCAGCCAATTAACTATTGATTAAAATAAGTCATGCAAATTGAAGTCTATAAAAAACTTTGGGTAAACTGCCACCTGATGTATCCTAATTCATCACAAGCGCGTGATGTATTTTCACATTTAGTGATAGTCTCTAAAAAAGAAAAGTTAGACAATCAAGCATTTCTAAAAACAACTTATCAGACTCTGACCACGGTTAAATCTGTCAAGTCAGGATCAAATTACTTTGAATTCTCAGAATACACTTTAGATTGTTGGAATTTAATTCTAAATAAATGTAAGCGTCGTGAGCAATTTTTCTTAATGAGTGTTTTGTACAATAAAGTCAGTTTTAAAGATCTAGAAAAAGCGACTGAAATCAGTGAAAATAAGATTAAATATTTAATCAACCAAGCTTTAAAAAAAATATCCGATTTTGCAAAAGAAGATCATAAAGTTTTATCGGACGATATTCAATTCAAAGCCCATCACGAAAAAAAAATATCTAAAATCTCATTAAGTGAACAAATCTTTGAAGCTCTATTAAATTTTATGTCAGAAAAAGACAAAGCTTTCATTTTATCTGAAGCCGCAAAATATCCAGATACACAAAAAATTATAGACACAATTCAAAAACTACAACAAGAATTAGACGGAATTCCCAAGACTGAAACATTTTTAGAAAATATTTCTGCTATCGAAAAAAACTTAGCAATCAGTGAAGGTGAAAAAAAATTAAAAAGTAAAATTTCATTTTCAATACAAAAACGAACAAATCTTTATATAGCATCAATTGCGCTTTTAGGTTTTTGTTTCTACGTTGCTTTTAACTTCGGAAACGATAATTCACACGTTGTAGTTGAAACGATAAAAATACAAAGACAACAGCCAAAGCAAGCCTTGGCTGTTTCAAAAAATATCGAAATAAGTGACAACAAAAACCAGCTCTCATCAGCGGTTGCTGTTAGCCGAATTGTTGCGAAGTCTACTTCAGCGACTGTTGCAATAAAAAAGCTTTCACTTAATGGTGTAGCGAACACAACAGTATCTGCTGCAGCCGTCGTTCAGGTGGTGCGGTGTACGTGATTGCGGTCGCGGCTTTGCGTCAATGAATGAATGCAATCCTGCAGGCCCAAACCCTCTGCGTAGCACGACTCAATGCACAGCATGAAAAAAGCGGCGGAGCGAGAAAAGGGGAAAGCAAAATGAAATCGGAATGCCTCTCGGTTGCGGCGCTTTGCCTCCTGAATTTTTCAATAACCGCGGCGCAAGACGTACCTGATATCGCCATTTTCAGTTTTGAAGACATCTCTTGCGCTGCCTGGACACGCTCCCGGGATGACGGGAACGTGCGCACCATTTACGGTACGTGGTTCCGCGGATTCGTCTCCGGCTACAACTTCG
>JANOOI010000425.1:0-18109 GCA_031421235.1 Bdellovibrio sp. | reverse complement strand
TGATGAATCTAAAATTGATTTACTGCAAAAAGAAATTGGTGAATTTGATACTCAAATTAGTCAGTTGATTAAAAAGCAGCATACTTTATATAACCCAAATTGGGGCCAGCTGATGAGAGCCGGCAATGAAGAAAGTTATTTTGCATACCAAATGGAAAGATATGCTTGTGTTTACATGAGTAAGGTCAGCGATTTATTTGATTTGTCGCCGCGGACTTATTTCAGAGCTCCACGCAGACCGCTAAGCCACGAAGTAGGCCATGACTAAAATTAAAAAAAATAGATTTCAAAAACAAAACCATAAAGAAGGAGATTTTTATGAGTCAAAATAAAGTTGTTCTATTAGCAGTTTCTGCATGCTTGCTTTTAACAAGTTGTGCAACAGACAACCAAAATACAGTCAAGGGTGCTGGTATTGGCGCAGCAGCTGGTGCGGCAGTTGGAGCCATCATTGGTCACCAATCTGGCAACCGTGAAAAAGGAGCGCTTGCTGGTGCACTTTTAGGTGGCGGTGTGGGTGGACTAGTCGGCCGCAGGATGGATAGACAAGCCAAAGAATTAGAAAAAATTGCTGAAACTCGTCGTACTGAACAAGGTTTAGTCACGAAATTAAAAAGTGATATTTTATTCGAAACTGGAAAGTCTGATTTAAAAACACAAGCCAGTTCTAATTTACAAGAAATGGCAGCGATCATGAAAAAATATCCAGAGAATGTTTTAACAATCAAAGGATACACTGACAGCACAGGCGGAGCGAAAACAAATGAATCTTTATCAGCTAAAAGAGCTTCTGCCGTTAAAGCTGCATTAATTAATAACGGAATGCCTGCACCAACAATTTCGACATTAGGCATGGGACCAGCAAATCCTGTGGCCGATAATAAAACAGCTGACGGCCGTCAATTAAACCGTCGTGTCGAAATCGAAGTTACAGTTGATGAAAGTAAAGTTCCTAAAAACTAATTACTGACCAATCAAGATCATGTAATTATTTTCACCTGTTAGATCCATCAACCCTGCAGTCAAATGTGGGGTTGAATTTACCTTCGATATATTTATCTTGCGTCTAACTGATCTGGCCTTATTTGTCGAGGCACAACCCCAATGTTGAGCCCCTGAATTGTCTTCTGCCAAGCACGGGAACAGACTGTTTTTTTCATCTTCACTAGTTACAGGAAAATACGCCATTGAAAAAGTCATTGGATTAATCTGAAACTGAGTTTTCATTTTATTGTATGAATTTTTTAAAATTAAATTTGTCGAATAAATCGATGCTGTAATGACTAGAATTCTACGATCCTTTTGTTCAGACAATATTTTTCCTAACAATTCCCAATCTGTTTTGACTGACAAAATGTTTTTGGCTGACAGAAATTGTTTTATTTCATCAGAAAGCTTAAGTTCATCATCGACGTAAACTTCGTCAAACGGACCGACTAACTTTTCTAATTCAATTTTAAAATTTTTAAGTAATTCTATATTGTTTTGTTTTTCAGGTTCCACACCAATAAAAAAATGCTTTTGCAGTTTGATTTCTAGATTAAGTCGCTGGCCAATCGAATTCGAAAATTCATTAAAATCTTTAAAATAGCTCAGCTTAATTTTTGGAACAGTTCTTTGTGACGGACCTAGGTTCGCCACAACCATAAAAACAACAGCTGCAGTGACTATAATATAAATTGGAAGATATTTTTTAAAATTCATAATTTGATCTCGACTTTAAATTGGTGGGGCTGTGCCCCTGACGCCGCTGTACAGCTAACGTATTCACGGCCACTTGTTGTCATAAACGCAAACTGCAATTGTTCAGGTTTAATATCAATTGCATAGACTAGATGACTTAAAAATAATAACCCGAAAAACAAAGACATTTTATACATTTAGACCTCAATTAGATGTTCAAAATACCCTATTGCTTTTGAAATAAAAAGTGTTATGTTCATTTAATAAATGGACTTGATTGAATGCATGATATTCGACAGGTACCGAGGTTTAAAATGAATACATCGTCTACTCTTTTACTTATTGGTTCTGGTCGCTTAGCGACCCATCTAAAACATTGGTTCAATCTTTTATCGCCTGAAAATACAAAGCTTACTTCTTGGTCAAAAAGCATGGCTCAGACAGAACTCAGTCAATTGACAAAATCAGCAACTCATATTTGGTTAGCTATATCCGATGATCAAATCAACTCATTTTATGAACACCAATTAAAAAAGTATTTACACAATCCACAACAAATAGTTGTGCACTTTAGTGGTTCTGTTTTTCATGAAGAAATATTTTGTGCTCATCCGCTAATGACATTTTCAACTGAAAACTACAGTTTGCAGGCGTATAACAAAATTCAGTTTGCTTTATTTGATCAAAAAATAAATTTAAGTGATCTCATGCCAGGGTTCACAAATCCTTGTTTTCAAATTCTGCCCGAGCACAAAGAACTTTACCATGCTTTGTGTGTGGCTACTGGTAACTTACCACAACTGATCTGGTCGCAAACATTTTCTATTGCTAAAAATATAAATATTCCTGTTTCAGCTCTTCATGCCTACATTGAAACCATCACACATAATTTTAGCACACTAGGATCAAAAGCTGTAACCGGTCCTTTAGTTCGTGAAGATTTGAAAACCATTTCGGCCAATTTAGAAAGTCTTGAAAAGAAGTCTTTAAGTTTACATTCAATTTACAAAAGTTTCATCCCCAGCCATCTAAAAAATCTTTTAAAAAAGGACTTACTATGAAATCAGTTCTCGATTTTTCTAAGAAAAAAAAGCTTCAAGAAAAAATCAGCATGGTCACGTGTTATGATTACGGGATGGCTAAAATTTTATCACAAACCAAAGTTGATGTTTTGTTGGTTGGTGATTCTTTAGCTCAAACCGTTCATGGATTTCCAAATACACTTCATGCCACTATTGATATGATGGCTTTACACACAGCGGCTGTAGCACGCGGTACACATCAATTTATTGTGGCCGACATGCCATTTTTATCTCACCGGAAAGGAATTCATGCTGCTGTTGTTGATGCACAAAAATTAATGCTTGCTGGTGCTCATGCTATAAAAATCGAAGGCGTTCACGGACACGCTGATGTCATTAAATACATCATTGAATCTGGTATCCCTGTAATGGGACATCTCGGCTTAACTCCACAATCGATTCATCAATTAGGTGGGCCTAAAATTCAGGGTAAAACTTTCGAACAAGCAGAAGACCTGATGCAGCAGGCGCAGATCCTAAATGACATAGGTTGTTTCGCTATTGTGCTTGAATGTATTCCTAGTGAATTGGCACGGAAAATTACTGAAAAAGTCACTGTGCCAACTATTGGAATTGGTGCTGGTGGTTTAACTGACGGGCAGGTTTTAGTCATCAATGATTTATTGGGGATGAATGCTGAATTTAATCCGAAATTTTTGAAAAAATATTTACAGCTTAATTCACTAATTATTCAATCAGTGAATCAATATGTAACTGAAGTAAATCGTAAAGAATTTCCTGATCTTGAACACGAGTATACCCTATGACACAAGTTATTCAGTCTATTAACGAATTAATCGACGCCCGTCAAAACTTCAAATTTGATGGCGCTAGTTCTAAAATTGGTTTTGTACCGACAATGGGTGCATTACATCAAGGTCACGCAAGCCTTTTGAAAAAAGCACGTGCCGAAAATCAATTAACGATACTTAGTATATTCATAAATCCGACACAATTTAATAATCCCAACGACCTGACAGGTTATCCTAAAACTTTTGAACATGATTTATCTGTAGCTAAAAAAGAAAACATAGATATTTTATTTTATCCGAAATATGAAGACATTTACGTCGATAATTACAACTATCGACTAGTAGAAAATGAATTCTCTAAAAAACTGTGCGGAGCACACAGACCAGGTCATTTTGATGGAGTTTTAACAGTTGTCATGAAACTTCTTATGATAACCAAGGCCGATAAAGCTTATTTTGGAGAAAAAGACTATCAACAACTGAAGCTCGTGCAAGATATGGTCAAAGCATTTTTTGTTGAAACTGAAATCATTGGCTGTCCTACTTTTCGTGAACAATCTGGTTTAGCTATGAGTTCACGAAATTTACGTTTAAGTCCGCAAGCCTTAGAAAAAGCATCAATACTATATCAAACAATCAAAGACTGTCCGGCCCTTGTGGCCGCCGAGAAATTACAGTCATTTGGTTTTGATGTAGATTATGTTGAAGAGTCTTTTGGTCGCCGTTTTGCAGCTGCTAGTTTAGAAGGGGTCAGGTTAATTGATAATGTTAAAATCTAATTCAAAACTATTATTTATTATAACTGGATCGATTGCTGCTTACAAAGTTTGCCAGGTTCTTAGTGACCTTAGAAAACAAAATTACCAAATTAAAGTCATTGCCACACAGGCCGCACTTAAATTTATTGGTTTATCAACTTTAGAGGGTTTAACTTCTGAAAAGGTCAGTGTTGATCTATATGAAAATGGATCAAACATGGACCATATTCATTTAGTTCGCTGGGCTGACATGATTGTTGTTGCGCCTGCAACAGCTAATTATATTAATAAAATGGCTTTAGGAATTGGCGATGATTTAGCATCTACAGTCTTTTTGACTCACGATTTTCAAAAGCCATTTTTAGTTTTTCCCGCAATGAACACGAAAATGTATCTGCATCCGACTGTTCAAGATTCAATTCGAAAATTAAAATCTATGGGTATTGATGTTTTAGATTCAGCTAGTGGTGTTTTAGCCTGCGGTGAAACTGGAGTAGGTCGTTTGTTAGAACCTCAGCAGATGATTCAAGAAATACAAAGCCGAACTGGTTTTACGCAATCTGGAGAATCTGCAAACCATATAGCCAGCACTCATTCTGGCCGAAAAATTCTGATTTCATCTGGCGGCACACAAGAAAAAATTGATGATATTCGATTCATAACTAATCGAAGCACTGGTCAAACAGCAGCTTCTATTGCTGATGCATTTATTGAAAATGGTTTTGACGTGACTTATTTAGCTGGTGAAAATGCAAAAAGACCCATGTTGGATTGTCATATAATTCCTTATACTGATTTTAAAAGTTTAGAGTTGATTTTAGATGCAAACTTATTAAATCGACATCATGTGTTTATTCACGCTGCAGCAGTGAGTGATTATTCAGTTGCTCCACAAGAGGGTAAAATAAGTAGTGATGCTGAAAAAATAGAAATTATCCTAACAAGAAATCCAAAAATAATTAACAAAATTAAAATTATGAATCCAAATATAAAATTGATTGGTTTTAAGTTAACTTCAACTGCTGATAAAGAACTAATTTTAGATAAAGTTAGTTCTTTATTTAAAAATGCATACTGTGATTTGGTCGTTCACAATGATTGGTCGACAGTTAAAACGAACAACTCTGTTTTCAACATTTATAAAAACAATGAAATGAAAGATGAAAATATAAATAAATCAGATTTAGCACATTATTTGATAACGGAGTCTTTATGATTTTATCCTTAGATGTAGGAAATACACAAATTTACGGCGGTGTTTTTGAGATTTCTGCCAGCGGCAAAGAAAAAATGCTTTTATCTTTTCGCAGAAATTCAAAACAAGGATCATCTTCTGATGAAATTGGCGTATTCTTACGATTAGTTTTGAAAGAAAATGATATAGATCCTTTAAAAATTCAGAAAATAGTTTTTTGCTCAGTTGTTCCCGACGTGATTTATTCATTAAGAGGTGCCTGTCAAAAATATTTCGGATTAAATCCCTTCATTCTGCAAGCTGGTGTTAAAACTGGACTAAAAATAAAATACCGTAACCCACTTGAAGTCGGTGCAGATCGCATCGCTAATTCAATTGCAGCTGCACAAATGCACCCTCAAAAAAATCTTATTCTTGTCGATTTAGGCACAGCCACAACATTTTGCGCGGTTTCAAATGAAAAAGAATATCTTGGAGGCGTCATCATAGCCGGCCTAAAACTAAGTATGGAATCTTTAGAGGCTAAAACAGCTAAGCTTCCTTCGGTTGAAATAGTCCAGCGCGAAAACGTATTAGGTCAGTCAACAGTTGAAAGTCTTCAGTCAGGCTTATACTACGGCCATTTGGGGGCCATGCGAGAAATCATTAACCGATTGTCTGCAGAATGCTTCAAAGGCGAAAAGCCCTACATCATTGGCACTGGTGGTTTCTCATCTCTGTTTGAAAAAGAAAAAATCTTTGATTTGATTGCACCGGATCTTGTACTGAAAGGTAATTTGATTGCGCTAGAAATGAATCAATCAAACAAAAATTACGGAGCAGAAAAATGAAAATAAACATGCTTTATTCTAAAATTCATCGCGCTACTGTGACCAATGCCGACCTTGATTATGAAGGTTCAATTTCAATAGATAAAAAGCTTATTCAAAAATCAAAACTTTTTTTTAATCAAAAAGTTGATATTTATAACTGTAATAACGGCGCCCGATTTTCAACTTATGTCATTGAAGGAAAATCTGGCGAAGTTTGTTTAAACGGCGCTGCCGCCAGACACGTACAAAAAGGTGATGTCGTAATTATTGTAGCTTATGCTTCGGTTGATATTGATCAGGCTAAAAAACATCAACCAACAGTCGTTTTTGTTGATAAGAAAAATAAAGCTAAAGAAATCAGAAAAGAAAAAAGAGCCACTGTTTCAAAGTATTCTTAGTACGTTAACTGAGCTTGTCCCATTTTCACTAAAGTTTTCCAATTTTTTTGCATTTGTTTCATCTCAATTTTGAGTTGTTCCATTTCATGTCTAATTTGTTCAACTCTTTGTGACTGAGCATTTTTATATTCTATTTTCAACTGGTCAAATCGGGCTTGGGTTTCCACCAACTTAATTGACAGCGGTTCCAATTTTTCTTTATAAAACTGAGAATTTTTAATTTTTTCCGATTCAACTTCCATTCTGGCTTTTAAAATTTCAGAAAATTGAACGGTTTTTAACTTGCGGGCCAACCCAAGTAAAGCTGCAAATTGAATAGACCATTTGGTTGGATCCCAGTGGTACCATCTAATTCCATTGCGATAATCAAATTGAAACTTGTGATGAAAATTATGGTAGCCTTCACCATGGGTTAAAATAGAAACTATAATACTGTCTTTAGCCGTTTTTTCTGATGAATAAGGTGCTTCACCCAAAGTATGACTTAGTGAATTTACGAAAAAAGTTGATTGTTGAGTCAAAAATATTCGTAAACCACCAGCGATGACTAAACCCAGAAATGCATTACCAAGTAATGCGCCGATAATTAATGGTACAATGTAGCCAACAAAAATAGCCCATATTAAATAGTGTTTGTGCTGGTGCATAATTCGAGGATTTTTTTCTAAGTCTGGTGCATGGATTGGTAAGCTGACAGAATCATGCAGCATCATCCAACCCATATGCGCGTAGAAAAAACCTTTTTTAATTGAATATGGATCTTTATCAGTGTCTTCAAAGCGATGATGAATTCGATGATCACTGGCCCATTTTAAAGCTGAACCTTGAAAAGCGCCTGCACTAATAAATAGTAAAATGGTCTCTAGCAACGGATGGGCCTCATAAGATTTATGAGAGTATAATCGGTGATAACCCATCGTAATGCTTAAATTCGTTAAGACCGCAAAAACTAAACCGAAAAAAGTAATCCAACCAATTTCACCAACTGTGTAGCTATTTGCATAGGCTAAGTAAAGAACTAAGCCAGTCACAGAAATCAAAGGGTTTAAGATAAGGAATAAGGTCACTGACCAGCATATTTTTTTAATTTGAAGTGTCATGAGTATAGTTTAGCAAATGATTCATTAAAGGCCATCAATTTTTAGCTTTTGGCTCTAATCTGAAATACTCAATAGCGTCTATAACTGCTTTAGGTTTATAATACTTGTATTGATCAATCCATTGCAATCCCTGCCATCCTAACTGTTGAAACTCAGTTCGTGAAATGTCTCGGGATTGGACAAGTTCAAAATAGTTGGAAATATGTTTAAATTCATTTAAACGCGTTTCCAATGAAGGTAAATGAAACTGAATGAAAGCAATATCTTTTTCAGTCTTAATAAAATCTAAAACAGTCTTGTCAAATAAGACGTCAAATTTGTAATCCTTTTGAAAATCAAGACCTTTGATCATCATTAATTTTTCTGAAGTTTTAATATAATCCGAAATATTTAGAGATTTAGCATCTGAAGATAAAAAGTAAATGTGCTGCTTGGCTTTGATTAAATTAAACACTGTCAGTGGCAAACTGGTTTTAGATGGCAAAATCCAAATTTTTTCAGAATCTTTAACAGCGATTTGCAATTTTAAATGATTCATTGAATGCTTCAACAAGCTGATCAATAAATTCGATTGTTCATTCAGCTTCCCTGAGACTTCGAATAAATAATCAAAGTAAGCCTCAGAATACGAATCTGAAACGCCCTGCTGGCTTATATAGTTTTTCATTTGATAATAAAATGCTGTATCCACTTCTGATTTCGAAGTTTGAAAATCAGAAAAATAAGCCAAAAATAGCTTCACACTGTTCAAGCCCTCTAGCAGTGGATTCTCGTATTTTAAAATTTGATTGATTTTACTTTCTGAATCTAAACGCATAGTGCTTAATTTGTAAGTGCTGCTTTTAATAAATTCATTTTTTTTCCGAAAACTAATTTGATTAAAAGCTTCTATCAGCGCTGACGTTAAAAGCGGACGAATACTCATATTTATAATTTGATCTGCACTTGAATCATCATTAGCCTTTTTCTTCTGATGACATAAGCTGTAGTCTTCAGATAATTTCCACGACGATTCGCAGTAACTTTTTGAATTTTTAAGGATCTGTGGCCAAGGTGCAGCACCCGTTCTTGTTTGAATTTGAGTTATTGGGTCAAATAAATCAAACTTACCGTAGATATAAAAATATATCAAATCAACATAGGATTCTTCGACAAGCTGTGAATTAAGACCACTGAAATTATTTTTAAGAATTTGTTGTTTATACCAAACCTTAATCATTGCTCTTTCAAAATGTCCGCGAGCTAAATAAAGATCGCGCCCGATCACAATTCTTTTTCCATCAACCTGGAACTGAAGAGGCTGTTTTTCATCAATTGAAATATGAACGCCTTGAGAAAAACCGGAAATAGCTTTTAAAGCTGTAGTCACTTGATTCGATCGCTGAGTTAAATCATTTAGATAGCCTTCGATATTTTTTGAATACTGGTTTTTTAGCTTAGACCCACACTTATGTGTCATGTGCATGAAGTTTTCGTTTTGTCGTGTGTCCCTTAGGACAGATGTAATAATGTCAAACTTGTCGACAACACTGGAATCAATACACTGTCGGGGCTGACCGATCACAGCAAAGCCTAAAATGAGTGAGCAAATTCCAATAGTTATAAACAGGCTGTTCAGGGCTTTCATACTTATTTGTAAAGCAATTTAAAGGCCTAATATTTAAGATCGATTATGTTAAATTTCCAACACGTCCGACTTTTGAAGACAATTCTTTACCCATAACTTGGCTTAACCAAGCATGGGTTTTTATCAATTTTTCAAGATTCAAATTTGTATTAATGCCCATACCTTCAAACATATAAACAACATCTTCAGTTGCAACATTCCCAGATGCCCCGGCGGCGTATGGGCATCCGCCCAGTCCGCCAATGCTTGAATCAAAAGTTCTGATACCTAATTTGTAGGCTGCTAGTATGTTAGCTAATGCTTGCCCGCGTGTATCATGAAAATGCGCAGCTAATTTTTTTACAGGAATAACCTTCATCAATTTTTTAAATAATGATTCGACTTGTCCAACATGTGCAATACCTATTGTGTCGCCGATTGAAACTTCGTAGCAACCCATATCAATTAACTTTTTAGCTAACTGAACAACTTTTTTTTCATCGACAACTCCGTCAAAGGGGCAGCCAAAACAAACTGAAAGATAACCTCTGACTTTTATTTTATTCTTTTTTGCTAATCTGACTACTTTTTCAAAACGTTCAAAGCTTTCTGCTATTGAACAATTAATATTTTTTTGTGAAAAGCTTTCTGAACAAGATGCAAATACAGCAATTTCATTTAAATGATGACTGATCGCTTTTTCTAAACCAATTTCATTAGGAACCAGCACACTTGGGTGTAATTTTTCAGATGATTTGAATTTTTTATTATACTGGATAACTAACGCTTCACTGCAAGCCATTTGCGGGACCCATTTTGGCGAAACAAACGCACCGATTTCAAAATTTTCAACGCCTGCATTAGTTAATTGATTAATTAATTCTAAACGATGTTTTACTGATAAATTAATTTTTTCATTTTGTAAGCCGTCGCGAAGACCGACTTCGATAAGTCTTACTTTTTTCATGCTTTTTCCAGTTTAATCAATGTAGCTCCAAGCTGTACTTGATCATTGAGTTGTACATTTACTTTTTCAACTTTTGTTTTTAAATCAGATTTCAGTGTGTATTCCATTTTCATGGCTTCCATCACCAATAAGGCCTGGCCAACTTCAACTTGATCACCGACTTCAACAAAAACTTTAGTCACTTTACCTGGCATAGGTGCCAAAATATTTTCAGGGCTGACTGTCGCTGTTTTTTTGCGACGTAGGCCCTCAGTCGACAAATCTGTTACTGGCACAGACCATATTTCATCATTCATTTTAATCCATAATACATTCTGAATTTTTTCAGCTAATACAGTTATTTCTTTTTGATCAATTTGAAGTGTTAATTTTTCCATTATACACCTCTCCATTGGTTCAACCATGGGGATCTAATAGTTGCTGTGGTTTTTGAATCTTGCATTGTCGAATTCAACATTTGTTTGTAAGCTGATTTAGACAATTGATTTCTAAAATCTAAATTAAAATCAGCTTTTAAACTTTCAGGAAAATGTGTTTCAATAAACCGCGTTGTCATCTGACCGTTCATAAATTCAACATGTGATAAAATTTCGATTAAATATGGAATATTTGTGTGCACACCGAAAACAATTGAATCTTTTAAAACCCGGATCATTTTTTGAATAGCTCTTGTTCGTGTTTCATCCCAGACAATCACTTTAGCGATCATCGGATCATAATGTGACGTAATGACATCCCCTTTTTCAAAACCAAATTCAAAACGACGGCGTGGTCCTTCGGGCCATAAGACTGTACCTAATACGCCAGTTGAAGGAATTCCATTCATATAGGGGTTTTCAGCATAAACACGGCATTCGATTGAATGCCCTTTTGGAATGCGAATATCTTTTGAATTAAAAATAAAAGCATCTTGAGCTGTCAAAATTTGCATTTTCACTAAGTCGATCCCTAGAACTTCTTCTGTGACAGGATGTTCAACTTGCAAACGTGTGTTGACCTCTAATAAATAAAATTTTCCATCTTGTAATAAAAATTCAACAGTTCCAGCACCTTTGTATCTGCCTAAGGTTCCAATAGTGACAGCGACTTCGCCCATTTTTTTACGTAATTCATCAGTCAACGATGGTGAAGTGGCTTCTTCTATAATTTTTTGATGGCGACGCTGCACTGAACATTCGCGGTCAAATAAATGCACGACTTGTCCCGTACAATCACCGAAAATTTGAAATTCGATATGCTTTGCGCGGTCTAAATATTTTTCTAAGAAAACTTTTTCAGAACCAAAAGCTGACAAAGCTTCACGCTTTGCTGATTCAATTAATTCATTAGCGTCGCTCATTTGGTTAATCAATTTCATTCCGCGACCGCCGCCACCAGCAGCAGCTTTCACAATAACTGGTAATCCAATTTTTTCGACTTCTATCAATAATGTCGAAATCGTTTGATCTTCGCCTTCATAGCCGGGGATCAATGGAAGACCTGCCTGTTTAGCTAAGTTTTTACAGCTGACTTTGTCACCTAATGTTTGAATTGAATGTGCTGATGGGCCTATAAAAACTAAACCCACTTTTTCACAGGCTAGTGCAAATTCATAATTTTCCGAAAGAAATCCAAAACCTGGGTGAATTGCATCGGCTGCCATTGCAAGCGCGCCCTGAATATTTGCAGCAATACTTAAATAGCTTAACTGTGTTGCCGCAGGACCGATACAAACTTTGTGGGTTGCCATGCGGTAGGCTCGTGAATTCACATCTGCTTCAGAATGCAGCAGTATGGTCTCTAATCCCAGCTCTTCACAGGCCTTGATAATACGAACAGCAACTTCACCGCGATTGGCAATCGCGATACGATTCATTTTTTTCATAAAAAAGATATAAACTTGTTTTAATCGTTTGTCCAATTTTGTAGAATAAAGACTATGAAAATAGGCCTTTACTTAGATCAAGTCGCGTTACACATCCTGAATCAAGGCTTTTTTATTAGCTGTGAACCAGTTGATAAAATCGAAAGTGCCCAGCCAGGTTTAATCGATGAACGCCTCGGCGAAGTCGGTGTCGTCTATCTAGTTTGTGATTTAGAAAAAGAAATTCAAGGTAAAGCAAAATTAACTGAAGCTTTTATTACGACTTACGGTGACCCTGACCCTACGCTTTTATTGCATATGGGCTTTACCGATAAGCTTGAAAAATTTAAATCTGAATACGCGGGATTATTTAAACAACAATTTCCAGATGAATCTTTAATGGATGAAACAGAATTGTTTGTTTGCATTTACGAACCCGTCAAAGATAGCTAATTCTTTTATAGCTCACTATTTTTTGTCTAAAAACTTTTTAAAGCGGGATTGAGCTTCTACGCCAACACGTAGCTGACTGATTACGGTTGTTGTATTTAGTTTTTGCTGAGCCCAAGATTCTTTATTTTTTGAAATAAAGATATCATTCATTAATTTTTTTGTTTCTGCGACCGCTTTCAATTCTAAAGATTGATATTTTTCAATGATCGCTTCAATTTCATTTTCAACTTTATAAATTGTATGAGCTAGTCCCATAGTTAAAGTCATATGAGCCGTAAAAATTTCTGCATTCAGCATGTAGGGTCTAACAAATGTATCAGGACATTTTTTAAGAATAAAAGCTGAAATGACTGCAGGTGATAATCCTAGTTTAACCTCACTAAAACAAAACTTGGTGTCCTGCTGAACGAAGACATGATCACAGGCTGCCATAAGACCCAATGCCCCGCCATATGCGGCACCTTGAACAACGCCAATTACTGGTTTGTTACAAAAAGTAATAGCTTCAAACATATCCCAAAGTTTATTCGAATCTTGAATGTTTTCTTCAAGACTATAATTCACCATAGATTTCATCCAATTTAAATCAGCACCTGCACAAAAAACATTACCAGAACCTTTTAAAATAATAAGTTCAGTATTAATATCTTTTGAAAGCAAATTAAAAATATCTGTTAATTCGTGTATCATATCAGGATTAAAAGCATTTTTAACTTCTGATCGATTCAGGCTGACTATTTTAGTTGTTGTGTATTTTGGATGATTTAAAATTTGAAGTGTTTTCATTTTACATCCTAAAGACGCCCTGTAATTTCGGGCCCCAATCTTTGTTTAAACTAGCAGAAATACCTAAAGCTAAAACTTGTCGTGTATCAACAGGGTCAATAATTCCATCATCCCATAATCTAGCTGTTGAAAAATAAGCTGAACTTTCTAATTCATATTTTTCTAATGTTGGTTTTTTAAATTCATTTTGTTCTGCTGCAGTCATTGACTGACTTTTCGCAGCTAACTGATCTAATTTCACAGTTAGTAACACATTTGAAGCTTGTTCTCCGCCCATCACACTAATACGCGCGTTAGGCCACATCCACAGTTGCCGAGGCTGAAAAGCTCTGCCGCACATACCATAATTTCCGGCGCCATAAGATCCACCAATGACTACAGTAAATTTTGGGACACGCGCATTTGAAACGGCCATCACCATTTTTGCACCGTGCTTAGCAATGCCTTCTTGTTCGTATTTTTTTCCGACCATAAAGCCAGTAATGTTTTGTAAAAAAACTAACGGGACTTCACGCTGTTCACACAGTTCAATAAAATGCGCTGCTTTTTGAGAGCTTTCGCTAAATAGAACTCCGTTATTAGCAATAATTCCTACAGGCATTCCCCAGATATGCGCAAATCCTGTGACTAAAGTTTTTCCGAAAAGCGGTTTAAATTCATGAAACTTTGATCCATCCACTAAACGTGTAATGACTTCACGAACATCAAAAGGCACACGTGAATCTGCCGGAATAATTCCGTAAAGTTCTTTCATATCATAAAGTGGTTCTTCAATGGGCTGAGTTTTTATAGAAACTTTGAAATGACGATTCAAATGTTTAACTATTGATCTTGCGATTTCGATAGCGTGTTGATCATCTTCTGCAAAATGATCAGTTACACCAGAAATTTCTGAATGCACCTGCGCTCCACCAAGCTCTTGCGCATCAACGATTTCACCAGTGGCCGCACGCACTAGTGGCGGGCCACCTAAGAAAATAGTTCCATTTTCTTTCACGATAATATTTTCATCGGACATCGCAGGAACATAAGCTCCACCTGCCGTACAGGAACCCATCACTACTGAAATCTGCGGAATGTTTTGTGCGCTCATGCGGGCTTGATTATAAAAAATTCGACCGAAATGATCACGGTCAGGGAAAACTTCAGATTGTAACGGCAAATAAGCACCACCACTATCAACTAAATAAATACACGGTAATCCATTTTCCATTGCGACTTCTTGTGCGCGTAAATGTTTTTTCACTGTCATCGGGAAATAAGTTCCCCCTTTCACAGTGGCATCGTTTGCAACAATCACACAATGAGTGTTCTGTATTAATCCCATCCCTGTGATAATTCCGGCACCAGGGGCTTGCCCGTCGTACATATCAATCGCAGCTAAAGTAGAAAATTCTAAAAATGAGGATTCCGGATCAACAAGTGCTTCGATGCGCTCACGTGCTGTCATTTTACCACGTGATTTATGTTTTGCTAAAGCGTCTTTGCCGCCACCTAGTTTGACTTCACTGACTTTTGTGCGCCAATTTTGAACGATTGCTGTCATTGCTGAATAATTTTTTTTGTAGTCTTCAGATTGTGATTGTAGATTTGTATCAATGATCATTGAACACCTATTCGCTTACGTTTAATTCAAATTTAATTTTTTTGTCAGTTTAATTTTAATTTGCAATTGATCACGCCCTTGAATCGAAACAGTCAAATCTGTTTCAGCTTGATTATGCTTTTGAAAATCTAACAAAAATTGATCAATGTCGGCTAATGACCAACTTAAGAACAGTTCTAAGTCTTTTATCCATCGATTTTTTTTTGTTAGATTAAATTCTAAGTTTTGTATTTGCCAAGACTCTGCAGGCCAGTGTCTGGCCATAAGTAATTTAACTAGTTCCATCCCAGCATTAACAACTAGACCCAAATGAATTTCTTTTTGTGAATCAAGATTACAAGTTTTGTAAGGAATTAGACCTTTAATAACTTGGTCATTTATCGAAAGAACTTGAAAACCTGTCCCTAATAATTCAGGTGCTAACCAGCCTAACGCATAGCTTAAAATAGGCTGTACGCTTTGCGGACTATTCTGCTGTAACCAATTTTTAAGGTCTTTTATTTTTTCAATATGTTGAGGCTTAAAAAAGTTTTTCATAGCTTGATTGATCAAGGCTAACATGATGAAGTTAGCTTGTATAGTAGATAGCTGATTAGCTATCTATCGTCTATTGATAACCCAGAGGATATTATGGTCAAAATCATCAGTTTTATTGTGTTCGTGGCAGCATTTATTTGGACTTGGAATTTATTTAATAGTCGCTCAGAAATGGGAATTGAAATACATGCCGGAATTCAAAGTAAACTAACATTATTAATCGAGGACACTTTAAAAAATAAAAAACCGAATTTTTCTGATTTTAAATTGGTTAAAATGTACACGACGAAAATTGATGATCAAAAGGTTTCAGCCCACTTTGCTTACCAATACACTGAATCATTGGCAACAGATACAGCATCAGCAACTGCAGAAGTTGTTACACAAAGTGTTTCAGGAGAAGCAATTTTAATTCGTGGTTTGTCTGAAGACAAATCTGTCCAAAAATGGGTGCTTCAATCTGTACGAACTGATGCTCAGACAGTTGATTTCAAAGATGGTCTTGTGATTGGTTCAGAAGATGAAACTGCACCTGTTGAATCTTCTGAAACTCAAACTGAAAGCAAATAATTCCTTATGGAATTTCTTTCTATTGATGAACATGGAGATATTTATTTCACCGGTGAAGAAAAACCTGTTTCTTCAATTGATATCGCACAAATTATTTTTAAAAATCTTAAGTTAAATTCTGAATTTATTCTTGAAACAACTTTTGAAGATACAAAATATTTAGTTGAAGCTTTTGATCATCCTTTAATCGCCTACAAAGTCACATCAGCTCAAAACAAGATATTAATACACACTCAACATCAAATGATTTTCGAAGCTGACGTGAAAAAATTCAGCTTAGACCCGTTTGATCGTATTTGTGGATTAACCACGTCCAGCGCACCATTTAGGTTAACTGAAAAAGCGCAAGCCCAACTATTTGACCAGTGTGATCGCTTCGATGATGACAGTTTCACGTTAGGTGAAATTAAAATAAATACGCCGAACTATTATTTAGAAAATTCAGCAGTATCCGACAGTGATTATTGGACACAAGTGTACCACCAAGAAAAAAATCAAGGACAAAAACCAGGTTGGGACCTAGGCGAAGTTGCAAATGCTTTTAAAGACATGCTTCCCCGTCTGAAGTTACCTAAATCAAGAATATTAGTTCTTGGTTGCGGAGAAGGCCATGACGCTGCTTTTTTTGCAGAAGTCGGCCATGTGGTCACAGCTATTGATTTTTCGGCTGAAGCCATTCGCAGAGCTCAAGAAAAATACGGACACTTACATAATTTAACGTTCATCAAAGAAGATATATTTAATATTTCTCATGATTGGAATTACACTTTCGATATTATTATTGAACACACTTGCTTTTGTGCTGTTGAACCCCATCGCAGAAAAGAACTCATTAAATTATGGCGTAGACTTCTGCATGAAGAAGGCCAAATCATGGCTTTATTTTTTGCAATGCTTAAACGTTCAGGCCCACCTTATGGCAGCAGCGAATGGGAATTACGCGAACTTCTAAAAAAAGATTTTCATTTTCTATTTTGGGGCCGCTGGCGGGATTCTGTCCCCCGCAGATTAGGTCGCGAATTATTTGTTCTAGCGAAAAAACGACGAAACCAAATTACTTAAGTTTTGGATGAGAAAAGTGCAATCGTCGATCGCAACCGTAACTGACTATTGCTTGCGACACACGAATCTCACCAATGCGTTTCCAGCCCACATTACTATTGCGATCTTTAGTCGTATTTGATGCATCCACATAAACAATAAGATCATTATTGTTTTCTTGAACAGCTTGTAAAACTTCACTGCGAAAATCACGCTGATTATTTTTTTTCGTAGTTTTACCAGCAGACAGACGCACCCAACGCGGATTGTTTATTGGTGAATTGCTCGCAAGTCCCATTTGAGCTAAATTTTTCACAGGACGAAATCCTGGGTTTTCATCAGCAGCACTTAATGCAGACGCGATTTTTGCACCTAGTTTCAGTAACCACAGATTAAATCCAGTTTCCGGTTCGTTCGTTGTCGCGGTATCTAAAAATCTCTTTGTGCTTGTTCCCATTAAAACATCGACTGTAAATAAATTTTCTGTAACAACAGGCTCGTTCTCATTCATTGTTGGAAATAATTTTCCAGCAAATCCAAAACCTCGGTCCGAATCAAAAGTTGTTTCTTGCATGGCTACAGAAATTCGACCAATAAATAAATTTTCAGTATTTGCAGCAAAGGCCCCCGTATAAGGAGAATCCTTATACATTTGCCAGCGTCCCAAGACACATACTCCGTTGGGATGAAGAAGTTTTGGCAGACGGTCTAAGTAGTCAGATTTATCAGTTAGGGTTCTTTTGGCATCTTTTTCTAATTTGGCTGAACCGAATTCAAAAATTGAACGGCTGTTCACTTCGTACTGCGGAAGCTTACCTTGTCGATAAATTTCTAGTTCTCGACTTACTTGGTCTGATTCTAGCGTAACATTCTCATCCACTAAGACATGCTTAACATCTGAATTAGAACTTAATTCTGCA
>JANOOI010000424.1:0-2294 GCA_031421235.1 Bdellovibrio sp. | reverse complement strand
CGGAAACAAGTCGAAACTAAGAAAAGCAAGTTAACCGCAACCGGACACTATCGCTCAGATATTAACCGGACAGAATCGCTCAGAAACAACACACTTTTTGTTTGTTGTCAAAAAGTTAGACACAACTTTTAAATCTAATTAACTATAGCTGACTTAGCATGGCTTAAGTCCTGCAACTCCATCTAGTTGTAGAAGTTTATTAATTTTTTAAGGAGCAAACCAGATGAAAAAATTTAATTCAAATCAATGTTTATTAATGGTTTCATTATTAACTCTTGTTGGTTGTAATAGCGGTGGCAAAGGTGGCGGATCTGCAGCGGCTGTGCAAGTTCCTGGTGTAGCTGTGGGTACATATCATGCTCAGGGAACCGTTAACCAAGGTGGATATAATAATGGTCAGCCCCAAGAACGGTGTGATGTTTCAGTTAATTCTTATATATGTGTTGGTATGAACGGTATTCAAACTGGTGCTATTGGGTTTACGTCTCAACCTGAATTTTGTAATTTATTGCGTGATGAACAACGCAACCAAGGTATCGCGCAAGCAACACGTAATAATATTATTCAACAATCAGGCTGTTTAAATCAAGGTGGCTATAATCCGAATTTTCCTAACGGACAAGTTAACCCGGGTTTTCCTCCACCAAATATTCCTGGACAATTTCCAGGTGGCTTGCCTAACAATCCGTCTTTGCAAATTAAAAATATTAATTGTCGTATTTCTGTTCGTAAAGGCAATGCGTCTGGTGATCATTCAATGCCTGTCGTTGCTGTAGCTGGAGTAGCAAATGATTTAATCGCTGTTGTGCGATCAGAAAATTCGTATTTAAACGGATGGGTTAATACAAACTCAGAGTTTTATTCGAACAGGTTTGCAAAAGTGAAAATGACATTTATTCCAGGTTTAGGCGTAGATGCGGATATGATTAAAATTTCTGCTGATAAAGTAGATGGTCATATTAAAACATCGATTACTGGTTATGCAGGTTCAAATGTAGATTTAGAAATTTTGCCGGACAGTCAATTAAGTGATGACACTTACGTTAGTGTAACTTGCCGTAGTGCTGATGCATCAAATCCAGGTCCAGTATCTGGCAACACAAAATATTCTTGTTCAGGAACGGAAAAAGTTGGCAAAGACAAAGAAGAAACTGTGCTTGGCAAAATTGATTACAACGAAGACCTTATGGAAAGCACTTATGGAATTGCTAAAAAAACAAATCTAGTCACAGAAGGTACGCTTTCAACTGGATTGGGATCTGTAAGATTTGACACATTATCTAAAGGAAAGCTTGATTCAGCAATTTCTGGTAAAGCTAATGTAACGACTGCGACAAAATACGAAGTTGAAAAAAATGGATATGCTTTAAAAGTTTCTTGTCGTCCAAAAAGATAATCTAGATATTTGGAATAAATTAGCCATTTAAATGTTTTTGCATGAAGGGTAACTGAACAAGTTACCCTTCTGTCGTCTTCGCGCGTTAAATATCGGTATTGACCTCATAATTCTTAATTCCTAGACTTAAACAGTTTCAAATACTTAAGACCAACTTCCAAGGACTATGGATGGGATTTTTTGATAAATTTTCAGATTATTTTTCTAATGATATTGCGATCGATCTAGGTACAGCAAACACACTTGTTTATGTGAAAGGTCGCGGGATTATTTTAGATGAACCATCGGTGGTGGCTGTTCAGAAAAATTATCGTGGAATGCAAAATAGAGTCTTAGCTGTAGGCAAAGAAGCTAAAGAAATGTTAGGTCGTACGCCCGGCAGCATTGTTGCCATTCGTCCAATCAAAGACGGTGTTATCGCAGATTTTGAAGTGACATCAGCGATGCTTAGTTATTTTATTAAAAAATCAATCGGCGAGAAAAAATCTTTTGTACGTCCAAGAATTATTATTTGTGTTCCATACGGAATTACTCAAGTTGAAAAAAGAGCTGTCAAAGAAGCAGCGCAATCAGCTGGGGCCAGAGAAGTTTACCTCATCGAAGAGCCCATGGCAGCAGCTATTGGTGCGGGTTTACCAATCACTGAGCCATCAGGAAATATGATTGTTGATATGGGTGGCGGAACCACCGGTGTTGCGGTTATTTCTTTGGGTGGTATTGTTTATTGTAAATCAATTAAAGTTGCCGGCGATAAATTTGATGAAGCTATTATAAATTATGTACGTCGACAATTTAATTTACTAATTGGTGAAAGAACTGCTGAAGCGATTAAATTAAAAATTGGCAATGCGTACCCTTTCGAAGTGGAAAGAACCATGGAAGTGAAAGGTCGCGACTT
>JANOOI010000423.1:0-10866 GCA_031421235.1 Bdellovibrio sp. | reverse complement strand
AACTGGGACACATCAATAGAATTTTTGTAGTTTTTGGCTAATTCAACACAAGAACTGGCTTGAATTTCTTCAGGCGTATCTTCTTGCTCTGTTTCTTCATTTTGTGCAATTTCTTCTTTAACAGTTTCTTCTTTTGCGATTTCTTGTTTCGGCTCTTTGTCCTCAAGGTCAGGACCTTTGCTACTTGACGGCTGATCTTGGTTATCAACTACAATTGGCATTTCAGGTTGTTGTTGTTCCACTACAGGAACTGCTTCTTCTTTTACTGGTGCTACTTCTTGCACAACAGGAACTGCTTCTTGTTGCTGGTCAGGTATGACTTCAACTATATTATCGTCTTGATCTAATATGATGGCTTGCGTATCCCCATCAACACCTAATCCACTAACCTTATTGTCAGTAACTATTAATCCTGGTTTAATTTGTGAACAGTTCTGGTACGCAAATAAGACCAAACCTAAACTGATAGCCACAGATGCTAATTTAATATTTTTATTCATATCGATAACCCCCACTTGATGTATATGCAAAACAATGACCCGCTCATAAAAAAACTAATCGACTTGATAAGGAAAATTTGTCTAACTTTTTGATTTTGTCAAAACAGTAATCAAATTCTCATTCTGATAATTCTTAAAACAAGACACCAATGCTAAGATCTAAATTCTGACTAATTTGAATCTTCTCTGTAAAATCCCCTTTTTGAGCTGGCAAAGGAGCGGGATTTGGACCTGTCTCTCGTACATTTTTTGAAGCTAGATCAAAAGTCTGACCCACCGTTAAACCGTAAGCTAGCTCAACGTAATATCGACTTTGCAAGTACACTTGCCAACCGAAACTATAATTGGCAAACGGTAAAGATTTCGTATCATATTTAGCCAACCCTAAAGAATAACGACCCGAAACAGTCATGGGAATAATTGCATCGCGTGAAACGCTCATTTTACCGTAGTAGTACACATGTCTAAAATAACCAAGCAAATTAGATTCATGTTTCGGTCCTCTGGCAAAATTTAAACCACCGCTACTAGGTACCGCGAATGCATCTGAGTAGGTATTATAGCCGTCTTGCCTAATTTGATAACTACCACCAAACGAGCGAAATTCATCAATGTAATAACCTAATTTTAGACCGTATAAATTATTATTGTAAAACAATTCATCTGTGACTGAAATTTTATCTAATGAAAAATCCCATCTATTAGTAAATGTTAATTTTTTATTTAAAACCATTTCTGGATAGTCTACTTTAGGGTAAACAACTTCTTTTGATAAATCGTCCGAAGAAAAAGCATCATTTTCAGTCAGCTGTGCCTGCGAACTTAGCGAGATCAAAATCGATACAATTATGGTCGTGATTTTTTTCATATTATTTAGACCCCAAGCCTAATCCGCTAGATTCAACTTCTGGAATAAAATTTTCACGAATTTTTATAATTTTTTTATAATTAAAATCTTTTTTAGTTTGAAAAAAAGAGCCTTCAGGAACTTCTTGTCGTCCTTTAACCAAATCATCTTTGAAATTAATACGAATAATTTTTTTGTTTTTCCGAACCCCTGAAATATCAATTCTTTCCTCTTGCACTTGAGCCAAAGAAAGATTTCCCAACAAAAAACAAATAATAAAAAGTATTTTATTCATTCACACACCTATTTTGACCTATAAACTGATAATTCCCGATTTCATCAATCCAGTATTCGCCTTCAAAAGGCCAATAACGGTACCCATTTTCAGTGTAAAAATCACGCTTATCAGCCACTGAAGTAAGCTTAGCTTTCTCTTCTTCTGACATCGTTGATGTTAACTTAAAGTAATTTTTTCTGACGTTGAGCGCTTCGTATTTAACAAGATCAAACTGTTGATTGTAGTCATCCATTTGTTTTTTTGTTTGTACGATATACCGGCTGAATCCATCTGACATTTTTTTCTGGACTGTTTTAATTCGATTAGAAAAAACTCTTTCTGCAAAAATAGAAAATGACTTATTTTTAGCAAGCATTGTTTTTCTGAATTTATTTTTCTCTGCTTGAATCGTTTTAAAATTTTGCAAATGAGTTTTCAAATACGGGCTTGAAAGCGCAGTACGCATAATGAAGAAAGGAATTTTTGATTCGTATTTTTTCTGCAAACCGGCCTGAGTGTATTTTAAATTTGTATCGGCTTCAGAAATTAACTTTAAATTTGCGGCTTGTGTTTTCTAGTCTACTTCCCAATCCGATAATAGCTTGCTGATTGGTCTAAAGTTTTTTTCATAAGCTATCACAGAACTTTCTAAATCATCCACGTGGCAAACATATAATAAAATAATAATTCTTAGAAGTAATGATTCAGGATCAAAATACGTGTCATAGAACGGTGTCTGCAAGTTTTCAATTGTACTTAAAGCAGCTCTAAATCTCAGGTCTCTAAACTGAGCCCACGCTTGTTCAAAAAGTGCGTTTTTATAAAGCTCATGATTTTTAGGTATATCTTTATAAAAATCGACAGCTTCTGGCCACATTTTAGCTTGATATAGGGTTCTTGCAATCGATATATTTGCTAAAACTTTTTTCTCACCACCCGTTGTATTTTGAAAATTCTTTTCAAAATACTTATAGGCTTTGCGGGGTTCGTTTCGTTTTAAAAAGATTAGACCCATGTTATAATTGGCATAGTAATTTTTAGGGTTAACAACTAAAGCATTGTTTAACTCAACTTCTGCCGATTTATCGTCGTTATTGTTGATGTGGCTTTCCGCTAATTTTGAATAAAATAATTCTTTTCCTAAGTTGCTGATCTGACTGATTTCAATTTTTTTAATCGCATAATCTAAAATTGTATTGTCTTTGTCTTTGTCTGATATTCGAACAAGTAAAGCTAATGCTTTTTGCGATATAGAACCTTTGTTAAGCTGGCTTGCGCTGACTAACGGATAAGAAGCTAACTGACTGTATCCAGTATTGTATAAAGACAATCCAAGCCAATACCTGGCTAAAGCAATTTGTTCAATCTTCATGTTTTTCTTTTGATAACCCAAAGTAAACAATTGCGGAATAGCTGCTGCATACTGTTTTGTTTCAATCATTTTTTTGATCGATGTCAAGCTAGATCCAGCTGAATTTTGCGCTAAGACACTTTGACTTAAAAAACCGATTGATAAAAAAAGTAAAACGATTATTTTTTTCATTTTTCTGATCCTGTCTCAGATCCAAGTTTATAAAACCCGGCATATGATACTGATAACAAAATTGAATTTGCATCTTGTTCTTGGTTGTTTATATTTTTTGTTCTGTAAAAAAGCCAATTCAAATCAACTTTCAGGCCTGTCTTAGGCGATATCGTAAATAAATTTCCTAATCCTACATGCAACCCAACAGCCTCAGAGCTGGATTGCGTAGTGACCCGTCCGGCTCCAAAATTAAAGTAAGTTTCAAACGGGATAATTGACTGATTGAAGTACGCCACTTTTCCGTAAATCGTATTTAAATAAAACTGAGCTGCGTAGTAAGATTTAAGGTAAACAAGGTTTTTCACGTCAACCGACTGTGTTTTTTCAAGTTGGTTGATTTCCCCACGTGCGCTTGAAGAAAAAAAGTAACCTAATAATCCAACGCCATACTTTTCATTTAAATGATAATGGGCCCCAGCTTGACCACCGAAGGTTCGGTAGTAAACTTCTGTTGGAACTAAAGTTAAACCACCGAAATATTGAACCGTATTTGTTTTCTCGAGTCGGTTTTTTTGAACAACCCCTAAACTTTGATTGAATTCGTTTGATCTGATATTGTTATAATTTGCTTTTGGAGCTATGTCTTTTTCTTTCAAATCACCCGATAAATTTTCATCTTCTTCATTAACGTACTCTTTTTGAAGTTGAAAATTTTTTTCCAGTTGATCTGATATCAAATCAACAGATTTTTCAATCTCTTGATCGTTCACGTCGTCAGCATTGCTGGCCTGAGCCCAAACAAATGAAAACGAAAATTGCGACAAAATAAGTCCCACACATAAAAAACGCCGATAGTTCATATAAATTAAAGACATACCTTAAATTCAGGCTTTCAAAGGGAATCATCAACAAACAACAGATTAAGTTTCGTAAATATAGACTAAGGTCTGGCTGTTTTGCAAAACCTTTATCTGGTTCCGGCTCTCACTGTTTTCGATTCCGGCCAAACTGCAACGATAAAACCTAACACTATAGCCATATCGGCGACGTTAAATACTCCGGTTCTGGCAAATCCAAAATCCATAAATAAAAAATCGATAACGTGTCCATTGTCATGAGTTAATCGATCGACAACGTTACCAATACCACCTGCTAAAATAAATGAATAAGCTAGTAAGTCCTTTAAACTAATTTTATTTTTAATCAAAGACCACAGCATAAAGAATAATCCAACCGCAACAATAAGTCCAAATACAACAAACCTGATCCAGCGTGGCCAACCCCCGCCCATTCCTAAAAAAGCCCCGGGGTTTTCAGCATAGACAAGCTGAAGCAGCCCGTTTAAATATATAATTGCAGATTCCCCTTTTAAATAATCCACAGCCAACACTTTTGTCCATTGATCTATAAAAACAATAATGATTAAAATAGCAGTCAATATAATCAATCGATTTTTTAATAAATTCGTATTCATTATTTTAGTTTGCTTAAATCAGCTAGCCTCTGCAACTGAAATATCACCTTACTTTTAATTAACTATAAAAAGTTTTCCCAGAATTAGCGCGCGCTTTTAATTGCGAACTTGGGCTTAAGCGCCCGCCAGCGCTTCGCGCTTCCGCGTAATGAGTCAATCTTTCAGATACATATTTTGCACCAACATGATCTGCGTATTTAGTTAAGCCTCCACGAAACGGCGGAAAACCTGTACCCATAATCATGGCCAGATCAACTTCGTTCGGCGTATCGACAATTTTATCAGTATCTAAAGCAATGCAACACTCATTAATCATCGCAAAAACACCACGTTCAACACATTCCTTACTGTCATAAGGATTTGTTGGATTTTTTAAACCTAATTCCGCATAAACTGTTTCATCAACATCTAGTTTACGGCCTGATTGATCATATTTGTAAAAACCTAAATTCGTTTTTTGACCTAAACGTTTTTTATTTGATTCTAATTTTTCCATGGCTTCTGAAATTTGTACCCGCTCAGGAAAAGCTTTTTTGAAAATTTTTAAAACCTTTAAACAAACATCTAAACCTACGCTGTCCATTAATTCAAAAGGCCCCATGGGCATACCAAAATCATAAACATAAGCGCGATCAACAGTTTTTATATCCATGCCTTCAGCTAATAAAAAAGCAGCTTCTGCCATGTAAGGTAAAAGCAGTCTATTCACTAAAAAACCTGGACCGTCTTTAACAACCACTGGCATTTTTCCCATTTTTTTTGATAATTCAAAAACAGTGGCAATAGTTTCATCGGATGTTTTTTCGCCACGGATAACTTCAACCAATGGCATTTTGTGAACAGGACTAAAAAAATGCATCCCTGCAAAAAATTCTGGGCGTGGGTGGCCTTTCGACATTTCTGTTACAGATAGTGATGATGTGTTGGTTGCGATGATTGCATCAGCACGCATGTGCTTAGCCGTTTCAGCAATGACTTTTTGCTTAATCCCCATGTCTTCAACGATGGCTTCAATTGTTAAATCTAAATTTTTAAATCCACTAAAATCTAAGCCTGTTGAAACCAAAGATGTTTTTTGTGAAAACTGATAAGAATCAATCACTTTTTTCTTAACTAATTTTTTCCACAGATCATACGCGTGTTTTAATGCTTTTGTATTGGCTTCATGAGAAATATCTTTTACGCGAACGCCAATTCCTTTATCAGCAGCGACATAGGCAATTCCCCCACCCATTGTTCCTGCACCAAGCACTCCTAAATTTTGCACTGATTTGGCTTTAACATCCTTGTTAACAACCCCGCTGGATTTTTTAACCATTTCAGTTAAATAAAAAACATGTATTAAGTTTTTTGAAATATCTGTTAACGCGCAGGTTGTGAAATAATCACGTTCAATTTTTAAAGCTTTTTCTCGGTTAACTTGACCATCAGTCTGACCATAAGTTTTCTTAATGACTTCTAGCGCAGCCAAAGGTGCTGGATAATGACCTTTCGTGGCTTTTAACGTAGCTGATTTAGCTTTTGAAAAAACTACTGATTTTAGTGGGCCCTCTAACAAAACACCCACTAATCCGCGGGCTTTAAATATTTTATAACGTTTTTTAGCTCCGCCTGAAATTATTTTTTGAATTTCTTTTTCAGAAAAACTTTCTAGTAAATTGGGATGCACAACTGAATCGACTAATCCAATTTTTTGAGCCTTTTTAGAATTTAATATTTTACCAGCTAAAATCACATCAAGTGCCGCTTGTAATCCGACAACACGTGGTAATCGAACACAGCCACCAAAACCTGGTAAAATTCCTAATTGTGTTTCAGGTAATCCAATGCGCGTTGATGAATCATCTGTAGCTATACGGTAATCACAAGCTAAAATTAATTCGCAACCACCGCCCACACAGGCCCCATTAATCAAGGCCATTGTGGGCATCGGAAGATCTTCGATCATATTAAAAATATTTTGACCTTCACTAACAGCGTAATTAACATCCGCTTCCGCTTTTAGCGCATTGATTTCTTCAATATCGGCACCGGCGATAAATATTTTTGGTTTTGCTGATTTAAAAACCACCATTTTAGTATTTGAAGTTTTTAATTTTTCTAAAGTTGATTTAAGTTCTTTCATCACTGATGTTGAAAGTTTATTTACTTTTTCATTCGGTAAATCAAAAGTGATATAAGTTGTGTTATTTTTTTCTGTAATTTGTAATGCTGACATTGTGTTACCCTTCATTCTCTATAATCATTGCCCCGCCCTGACCGCCACCAATACATAAAGTCGCTAAGCCAAATTCAATATTTGATCTGCGCATTTCTTTCATTAACGTTAAAACTAATCGTGTTCCCGTTGCACCAACTGGATGACCCAAGGCAATGGCCCCGCCATTTACGTTTAAAATTTCATCTCTGACTTCGCCGACTTTAGATGACAAACCTAGCTTTTCTTTTGCAAATTGATCTGAATCAAATGCGCGCTGGCACGACATCACTTGGGCCGCAAAAGCTTCGTTCAGTTCAACACGCCCCATGTCTTTCATTGTAAGGCCTGCACGCTTAAGTGCGATCGGTGTTGAATACACGGGGCCTAATCCCATTCTTTCTGGCTCTAATCCTGCAAATGCATAACCTCTAATTTTAGCGACTGGTTTATATCCTAAGGCCTCTGCTTTTTCACGCGACATAATCAACATCATCGCAGCGCCATCAGTAATCGGGCATGCGTTACCCGCAGTGATTGTTCCAGTTAATTTATCCACCATGGGTTTTAATTTTGCTAAGGCTTCCATTGTTTGTTCGCCGCGCGGGCCGATATCTTCACTGATCACTTCTTTAAAATCAGGTTCTAAATAAACAGAAATCATTTCTTCAGCTAATTTCGCACGTGCTGCAAAAGCTTTTAAATGAGAATTTAAAGCGAAGCGGTCTTGCATTTCGCGGGTTAATCCCCACTCTTTTGCTAAGATTTCAGCAGTCCCCATCATATTAATTCCGACAAAAGGATCTGTTAGGCCTTCAACAATAGCAATAATCGGTTTGTATTTTGACCTAGCCATCGGAGGTGTCGTGACCATTTCTTTAATTTGTTTTAGATCAGCCATCAACCAATCCCATAAAGCTGAAATTCTTTGTCCCGCCGTTTTGGCCGTTCCTAATCTTTCAATAATTGACGTTATTGCTGATGGCATGATCAGTGGCATTTGCGACATGTTTTCAGTCCCACCCGCAATGACGACATCCATGGTTCCTGATTTTATTTTTTCATAACCATTTGATATACTTTCTAAAGCAGAAGCACAATTTCTGTGAACTGTGTACGCGGAAGTTTTTTGTGGTATCCCAGAATTTAAAGCAATGACACGCGAAATGTTCACAGCATCTGACGGTGATCCAGTATTACCAATGATAACTTCATCCACAAGGTTCACATCTAAATTTGTTTTAGCGATAAGCTCTTTTAGTGCTATTTGTCCTAATTTTGCTGCGTGTACAGTTTTTAATTTTGTTCCGGCTTTAGCAAAGGGCGTACGCACGCCTTCAACGATTACAACATCACGACTTGTTTTAGCTGATGAACTCATCACATTCTCCTTAAAATTCGAAATAAAAAAATGAACACCCTCAGAATGTTAAACCTAAAAATTCAAACTGGCAAATGACGCTGATCAACAACTGTGCTTTAGGCAGCGCTGGCTTGACCCAATTCAGCGCAAAACATAGAATGAATGCTCTACGAAAACAGGAGTTTATTTTGAGTAAAACAACGTCTGAAAATTCTGATTCCACACAATCAAAACTGAGCGAAAAGCAGCTTACAGAAAAACAATCTTTCGATAAACAAGCCCTCGACTTTCACAAACAAGGACGTCCAGGAAAAATAGAAGTGATCTCATCAAAACCTTGTAACACTGAGAAAGCATTAGCTTTAGCGTATTCACCAGGTGTCGCTGCACCTTGCCTGGCGATCGCAAAAAATCCAGATGCAGTTTACGACTACACAACGAAAGGTAACCTTGTTGCTGTTATTTCTGATGGTACGGCCGTTTTAGGTTTAGGTAACATTGGACCACTCGCTTCAAAACCCGTGATGGAAGGCAAAGGTATTTTATTTAAGAACTTTGCTGGTATTGACGTGTTTGATATCGAAATAAAATCCAGTTCATCACAAGAATTTATTAACGCTGTTCGAACTTTAGAACCGACTTTTGGCGGAATTAATCTAGAAGACATCAAGGCACCTGAATGTTTTGAAATCGAAGAGGCTTTAAAGAAAGAAATGAATATTCCTGTATTTCATGATGACCAGCATGGAACAGCCATTGTCAGCGGCGCAGCTTTAATTAATGCCTGCCATATCGTGAATAAAAAATTATCTGATATTAAATTAGTTGTTAATGGTGCAGGAGCCAGCGCTATTGCTTGTACAAAAATATTTGTAAGCCTTGGCGTTAAAAAAGAAAATATTTTAATGTGCGATACGACAGGCGTGATCTATAAAAATCGTCCGACCGGTATGAATAAATATAAAGAAGAATTCGCTAATACCACAACTAAAAGAACCTTAACGGAAGCGCTTGTTGGCGCTGATGTGTTTGTGGGCTTGTCTGCAGCTGGGGCAGTCACTGGTCCTATGTTAAAAAGCATGGCAAATGATCCTATTGTTTTTGCAATGGCAAATCCTGATCCTGAAATCACACCTGCACACGCCCGCGCTGCAAGGCCTGATGCGATCATTGCCACAGGCCGTTCTGATTATCCTAATCAAGTGAATAATGTTCTAGGATTTCCCTCTATTTTTAGAGGCGCTTTAGATACCAGATCAACACAAATAAATGAAGACATGAAATTAGCCGCTTGTTATTCACTTGCAAAATTAGCCAGAGAAGAGGTTCCCGACACAGTATCTGCTAGTTACGGCGGCCAAAGATTTAAATTCGGCCGCGATTATTTAATTCCAAAGCCATTTGATACGCGTGTATTGTTATGGGTGGCGCCAGCCGTTGCAAAAGCTGCAATGGCATCCGGTGTTGCACGTATTCAAATTACTAATTGGGATGAATATCATGATCGGTTAGAAGCGATTCAAGGCCCACAGAAAGTCTTTATCCGGTCAACGATTCATCGTGTTCACGAAAATGCAGCCAGACAAGGCCGCTTACCGAAAATTGTTTTCCCTGAAGGAACCAGTTCTAAAATTTTAAAATCAATCCGGGCCTTAATAGATGAAAAAATTTGTCACCCTATCGTTTTAGGTAATGAACAGGCTATCAAACAAAAAGCCCAACAATATGATGTGGATTTGGATGGAATAGAAATTTTAAATCCTTCTCAATATGCCAAATTTAAAAACTACGTGAATGAACTTTACACGCGCAGACAACATAAAGGCGTCAGCATCACTGAAGCTGAAAAATTAATGAATGATCATAATTATTTTGCAGCGATGATGATCGATCGAGGCGATGCCGATGGTATGGTCAGTGGGGCAACAATTAATTACGCTGAAGCTGTTAAACCAATTCTTCACACAGTGGGTTTAGCCAAAGATCATGTTCCTGCAGGCTTAAATATTTTAATTTCTGATAATAAATTATTATTTTTAACTGATACGACTGTTAATATTAATCCGACTGCCGAACAGTTGGCCCAGATTGCAATTCAAACAGCTTTTGTAGCTGAACATTTTGATCAAAAACCAAAAATAGCTATGCTTAGTTATTCTAATTTTAGTGGCGTAGATGGAACTCCGGCAAAAATGAAACGGGCTGCCGAATTAGTCAAAAAAATACGTCCTGATCTAGTTGTTGAAGGCGACATGCAAGCAGACACTGCTGTAAATTCAGAAATTAGAAATCGTATTTTCCCGTTTTCACAACTTGGAGGAGACGCGAATATCTTGGTTTTCCCTAATCTTGAAAGTGCTAATATTTCTTATAAACTTTTACAACAGCTTGGAAAAGTCGAAGTCATCGGGCCGTTTCTGCTTGGTGTCCGCCGGGCTGCCAATGTTTTACAACGAACAACAACAGAAGAAACAATTTTTAATACTGTTGTGCTAACAGCTCTTGAAGCACAAATTATTCAAGACCGCAGGACGGTAAAACATTGACTGAATTAAGAATCAAAGACAAAGACAAGGTTATTGTTGTCGGTGTTGGTCTAAAAACTGAACCTTTAATCGAGATCAAAGAAAACCTCTGCGAGCTTGAAGAACTCGTCACTGCAGCGGGCGGCGAAGTGATCGCG
>JANOOI010000422.1:0-4145 GCA_031421235.1 Bdellovibrio sp. | reverse complement strand
GTATGCCATCGATGGAATTACTAAAATCAGGTGTAGATATTTCAGCCATAATTTCAATACTCATTTGTCCCAATGGGTCTATAAGGGGCTTAAATTTTAATTGAATGCCATATTTTTTCCAGACAATGTCTTTTAATTTATAGTTCATAATTTTAATGGGGATTTCCCCACCGGCTAAAAATTCAGCTTCTTTGCCGCTACGGCAAATTAATGTGGGATTGGCTAAAATTTTTGAATCACCGCTTGATTCGGCTGCGTTTAACTGCAAAATTAAATTTTCACTGTTATCGACAGCTTGACCAGCGATCCCAGCTGCATACTGTTCAGGCCATTTGATCCCTAAATTGCGAATAAGACTTTTTTTAATTTCGATAAATTGAACTTCAATTTTGATATTATCTTCAAGGATTAATCGATGAATATTTTCTTCAGTGAATAATCCCATTTTTAACAATGTTTGCGCCACTTTCTGTGGATCATTTTTAGTGGCTGATATCATTTTCCACGGGCTTGATTTGAACATAATTTTAGTCGGTTTTATTTCCTGGCTACGCAAGTAGTCATTTATATAAGTAAGAACTTGAGTTTCAGTTTTCAGTGACATTTCTAAGTCCAAATAAATAAAAGATTTATGCAGATCCATCAGATCAATAATTTTTTGATAATCATTAAAATTTAGAATTTTACCTTTCAAACACACAGTATTTTGACAAAACGATACTTTTAAGTATGGAATTTTTTGAACTAATTTCTGCCACGTTTTGTAGGATTCTTTAAAACTAGCAGGGACAGCGTAAAAATGTGCAAAGTTTTGATCGATTTTAATTTTTGAATGTCCAACTTGTAAAGCTTTAAGTAAAATGGCCGATCCCACTTGTTTAGCCGAAAATATTTTTGCATTTTCAATCCATATTTTTGAACTTACTTTATGAATCAAGTGGTCTTCGCCGATTTCGACAAGCACTGGATCTTTTGCAAAGATGTAAGGCTGAAATAAAAATAACACAACTGTTAATACAATAATTTTAATCATACAACATAGTCTGCAAACGCAGGGAGATTTTAAAATGTGATGTGAGAGAGATTAAATCCGAAAATAAGATTAGTTAATTCGGGTCGTCGGAAAAGTAAAGCGAACACTAACGCCATTATTTTTATTTTCGATTTGCAAATGGCCACCATGCGATTTAAGCAGGGCCTGGCAAATTGTCAGACCTAAACCCATCCCCACAGAATGGTTCATGACATTTTCATCCAAAGTAAAAGGGGTCATAATCTTATCGAGCACGCTTTGTGAAATCTGAGGTCCTGTGTTTTGAATCTCAAGTATAAACTGCGCATTAACTATTTCAGTATGAATTAGAATTTGGCTTTGTGTTTGTCCAAATTTAGTTGCGTTATGCAAAGCCCGGTGAATCATCGTTTTAAAAAAATGGGTATCAGCCTCAAGAGTTGTGGCTTTCAAATCATATTTAAATGTTTGCTGTTTAATAGTCATCATTTTTTGAATATCATCTGGCGTTGCACTAAAAAATTTATCTAAAACTATAGATTCTTTTTGAATGTGAATTTGTCCTAATTCACTTTTCACGATTAAAAGCACATCTTCAATAATATTTTTTAGTTTGTCTGACGATTTAATAATTCGATCAGTGAACAGATTTTGTTCTTCAGATAGTAAGGTTTCTTTAAGAAGACCAGCAAAGCTTAATATGGAAGTGAGTGGCGTTTTTAACTCATGATTAATTAGAATCATAAACTGCGATTTTGTTTTATCTAAGGATTGTAATTCATGAAGTGCTTTTTCAAGCTCTTTGTTTTTTCGTTTTAGTTCTTTACGAAGACTTATTTTTTCATAGGCGTTATCAAGACTAGTTTGTAAATCAACAGGATCCCACGGTTTAGTGATGTACTTGTAAATTTGCCCTTTATTAATAGCTTCAATCACTGATTCAATGTCAGTGTATCCAGTTAATAAAATACGAATACTTTCTGGATGAGTCAGAATTGATTTTTCTAAAAATTCAACGCCAGTAATCAATGGCATACGCTGATCTGAAATGATGATTGAGATATCAGGATTTAAGTCCAGATGGTTAAAAGCCTCATCCGGAGTAGACGCTTTAAGAATATTAAATTTTTTTCGCAAAAGCCTTTCTAGGGCTTCTAAGTTATCAACTTCATCATCAAGAAAAAGCAGTTTAGGTTTTTCCTGAGGTTTTTCTGTTTCAGATCTTAAATCACTGGTCATGGCTTCATGTTAACGACAGGACGAAGTTTGGTCTAGCTTATTGAAATAGGTACTGACCTTAGACTATTTTTTTAGACTAGACTCTCTAAGGGTCGCAACGGAGTGTCGAAAAGTGATACGATGTAAAAGCATGAACTGTATCTTGCGTGCGCAAGACGTGTATTTGAAGTTGAGGAGACATTATGTCGTTAAATAAATGGGCTCGTAATTTAATTGTTGTTATGACAACACTTGCAACTTTAGTTGTGAGCATAACATCAAACGCACAATACGGCGGCGGTTATTCAAGCGGTGGGTATGTTGGTGGCGGTGCTGCTGCAGGAATGTGGGGAACTGGATACGCGATGGGCCAACAAGGTTGCGGATATCCATGGTCACAAAACGGCGGTGTCAAAGGTACATCTGACGAAGAAAAAGCAGCCAGACAGAAATTAGCAGACACAAAAGCAAAATTAAAAAAAGCTGAAAGCGAAGCTGCAAGTCTTGAAAATAAAAAAGCAAAAGCAGGCGAAAGACTTGAGCGTTACATTGAATCAGCAACTTTAGAATTTATTTTGGGTGTGCATATCGATAATAACGAAATGTGTACAAAATATAAAACTTATCCTGGTCAAAATTGTGATCCCGCAAAAGGGACAGATTCGGCACAAAAAACTGATGCAAATGGAAAAGTAATTCCGTCAGAAACCCAAACAACGTGCGGTGGTTTACTAGATGTTCCACCGACTTTAACAAATAAATGGACAAGAGCAGACGGCAGTGGTTATTGCGCAGCTAATTCGACAGCTAACGCTGGTTTAGTTTCTCCGAATATTTGTAATGATGAAGATTTAAAATCTGCAGAAAGACGCACGTTAAATCCTTCTGAATGTAAAAAGAATTTATCGGATTACAGAAAAGCTCAGCAACAACTTGCTAAGAACCAAACAAAAATTGAAAAATTAGGTGACCAAGTTGAAGCCGCAGAAGATGCATTAAGTGACACGCGAGAGCGTATCGCCGATGCACGTGAAGATCGCATGCGGGATCAAATGGAGGGCGGCTGTCCAGATGGAAATTGTTATGAAGGCGGCAGTGGCTATTCTTATCAAAAACCAAAACGTGATTGGTTAGGAATTTTAGGAACAGTTGGTATCGGTTTAGGTCTTGGATACATTGGTAAAAAATATGATGAATCAGCAATGGAATACCAAGCACAGCTTGGTTACCCTCCAACACAAGGTTACCCAACAGCAGTTTCGTTAGGTTTACCTTACGTTTTAGCTGGCGCATACGGCGCTATAAATGGTGGATCTGGACAAGGTGGTTTTGGTTGCGGTGCGGGTTACGGTGGAACTGGTTTTCCTTACGGAGCAGGCGGCGGAATGGGTGGACCATTCGGCGGACCGGGCGGAGCTTACGGTCCTTACGGAGCAGGCGCTGGTGGCGGCGGAGCTTTCGGATACCCTCAAGGTATGTTTGGTTCACCATGGGGTGGCGGAATGTATCCCCCAGGTTACGGAGCTAACGGTGGATTCGCAGGACCAAACGGCGGATGGCCAGGCGGCGGAATCGGCGCTGGTGGCGGTATCCCAGTTAATGGTGGTTTTGGATTCTTAGCAAATGGTGGCGGTTTCGCCGGTGGATTGCAAGGCGGATTTCAAGGCGGCCCGATCATGGGTGGCTGGCCAGCAAACGGTGTAAATAATGGAATTCCTGCAGGTGGCGGATGGCCAACAACTGGCGGAATTGGTTACCTTGTTAACGGCGGCGGTTTCGCTGGTGGTTTTCAAGGCGGAGCTTTCCAGGGTGGATTCCAAGGCGGATTTCAAGGTGGCTTTCAAGGTGGCTTTCAAGGTGGCTTTCAAGGTGGACCGGTGGGTTCATTTGTAAACGCTGGGGGTTTTGCAGGAGC
>JANOOI010000421.1:0-2163 GCA_031421235.1 Bdellovibrio sp. | reverse complement strand
AATACTGTTACACCAGTTGCACTTTCTAAATTACGTAATTGTGAAGGTGACATTTCTGTATCCACGATAACAATTTGTGCAGATCCCTTTTGTTCTTCAGTCAACAGCCCTGTGCTTGTGTCAACTTCATCTTCGGATTCTGAATTTTCTTCATCAGTTTTTTGCCATTTAAGCGCAGCTTTTGAAAGTTTATGTTCAACCATGGCGGCGATTTTTCCAGTTCCGCCAGTCCATTCTGCCAGTTCTTTTAATTTGCCATCGCCTAAGACCGAAGTTGATTTATCAGAATCCCGTCTTTGAGTAACATATCCAATGACTTGATAGCCCAGTGTAGTCACTAAACGTGTTAATTCTTGCAGCGAAGCTTCAAGCTCAGAGTTTGTAATTTTAGGTAGCTGTAAACCGACTAAAACGGCTTTTTTTATTTTATTGTCTGGATTGTTATTCATATTGTTACTTTTATTGCCATTCATTTTTGCTTGTTCGTTTTGTCTTATTCACTTAGTTTAGAATTATGGTTTATCATAAAATACTTGTGATCGGCAATGCCTGTTCTGGTAAAACAAATTTAAGTCAGTTTATATCAAATAATCTGGATATCCCCGTCACACACGTTGATTCTCTTCAATTTGATAAAAATCTGAATATCAAGCCCTACAAAGAAACAACTGAAATCCTTAATCAAATTATGCTTAACAACCGTTGGATCATAGATGGTTTTGGCCCGCTCGATAATTTGATTGAACGCTTTAACCAAGCTGATCAGATCATCTTTATTGATTTACCAATTATCTTTAATTACTTTTGGGCCACACTTAGACAGTTGAAAAATATCATTTCTAAAGCCCGCTTCGAACTTCCTGAAGGATCTAACGAAAGAAGTTTTCAACATACCGTGAAGCTTTATAAAAGCATTTATCAAATTCAAAATAAAATGCGACCAGAACTTTTGCGAATACTTCACCTGGATCAATATAAGGACAAAGTTTTACTTATTAAAACTTTCAAACACTATAAATCTCTTTTTGATACGTCTATAGTTTAGTAAGTTGAAACCATTTCGAACAAACAATGGTAAGTCTTCGAAATGTATCACGTAATGGTCAAGTTCTGATTTATTAAGTTCATTCAGTCGACAATCCACTATGTTCAAGCAGTCTTAAATGCGATCTGAGTTGGACAATCGCTTGCATTGTATAAAGTTAGCGGGGTAAATATGAAATTTTTAATTATAGTTGTACTAGTGTCTTTAACTGCACTTCTATCATTTCAAAACTGCGCGCGCGTCAGCGCAGTAGATCTAGCACCAGCTGCAGCAAAAGTTACAGATTTAAGTACAGGACTAACAGAAGATCCTGATTTGAATCAAGTGATCGTTAAAACTGAATGTGAAAAAGCCCAGCAAGAAGGCCGAATGCAGACTGCAACACATAATTTTAATTTTGAAAAACAAACTAAAACTTGTGACTGGGGAATAAATGGAAACTTATCCAAAGTGAATGCTCTGGTTCGTGCTCGTGATGAAAAATACCAGACTATCGATTTTGATCCTTCACAAACAGTTTGTGATATTCAATTAAATAATTCTTATCAAAATTCATTTATCTATGATGACAATATCATCATTACATTAAATAAATACATTTTGGCTTCAACAACTAATTTTAGCCGACACTTTGCTGTAAAAAACGGTCTTACAATCTATGATTGGGCTTCTATCATCGGCAAACCTGCACAAAACGACAAACCTGATACAACTCCTGATAAACAATACTGCCTATCAGGTGACGGGTATTCGTCTTATTGTTTATTTCCTGAAACCGAAACAGTAAATAAAATCGAACTTAATTTTGACAAAGCTTTAATTCAAAAAGTTTTAGTGAATTCATCACTTACGACGATTGAGTTAGGTGTCATTACGACGGGTGATGATAACGATACGGATTGTAAACATTCAGGCCTAAACTTTGATGTGACAGTTAAATATATTAACTAGTTTTTAGCAAATATTGGCCTAGCGATTGCTCATTTAATAAATACAATGAGCACCAAAATAAAATCTGTACAACTTCAAAACAATATTAAATCTATCTTCTCAATAAAATGGCTTATGGCTGTTTTATTGTTTTATTTAGCTTCTGCTGTGGAAAACTCTGCGCTTGG
>JANOOI010000420.1:0-2503 GCA_031421235.1 Bdellovibrio sp. | reverse complement strand
AATGCAGATAAGGTTAATGTCGAAGCTAATACAAAAGTCATTGAAGCCTTTGTAATTAAACTTCCTAAAAAGTTTTTTGTCTCGTTTTGAGCCGTTTTTGTGATCGTTGTTTTCATATAAAATCCTTTGTTAATTGTTTTGCATTTCGGGGGCCAGTTTGTTGTTAAAAATAGTTATAAATTATTTGAGTTTTTGATTCCACATAATCTAAATTAATTATTATCAACTTATTTAAGTAACACTTAAAATGAGTCGATAAGTTATTGATACTTATGAAAAAAACAATCTTTGAATTTAAAACATATAAAGCCTATTTAGCCCATAAGACCGAAAAACAATCGGGCAGTTGGGGTGTCAAATCTAAATTAGCTGCAGCCATAAATTGTCAAAGTGCTTACTTAAGCCAAGTGATGAATGGCAATGCCGATTTAAGTTTAGAACAATCATTGAAGGTTTGTGATTATTTTAGTTTTTCAGATGACGAGAAAAAGTTTTTTTTGCTTTTAGTTCAGAAAGACCGTGCCGGAACAGCAGATCTTAAAAAATATTTTACTGAACAGATCGATGAAATCTTAAGTAAGCGATTAATTGTGATGGAACGTTTAGGCGCGGCAACAAAACTATCTGATGAAGATAAAACGACTTACTATTCAGCTTGGTATTTTAGCGCGATTCATATGGCCTTATCGGTGCCTGATCTAAGGACTAAAAATGCATTAAAAGATTTTTTTAATTTAAGCGCTGTTCGGGTGAATCAGGCTTTAGATTTTTTATTAAGTGTAGGTTTAGTTCAACAAAAAGGCGACAGCTACACGATGGGCGGGGCTTCAATCAGATTAGGTAATGATACCAGTTTGATTTTACGTCACCACGCGAACTGGCGAACACAAGCTTTAGAATCATTAGAGCGTGAATTAATGACTGATCTACACTATTCAGGGGTGTTCACTTTATCTAAGACAGATGTCCTTAAGATAAAAGACATAATGCTTGAACAGTTAAAATCCAATCTGGAAATAGTTCGTGAATCAAAAGAAGAAGAAGTCTACGTCATGAATCTGGATTTTTTCAGCCTTCGCAAACAAGTTTAGTTTAAATCCGAATCTCGAATCGTTGATGTCTCAGTGCTTAGCTGTTTTCCATTTAAGCCTGTATTCATTTTTGCTTAGTCAGTCATCATGAATGAAAAACAATGCTACACCGTCCTCAGCGAATTTCTAGATCAAATCGAAAAACAATACTGTTTAGAAAAAGGCAGTTACAGGATAACTTTTTACCCCAGACAAGATGTAATGGTTTGTTTCTCAGTTATTGCCGCTGATAAATCCAGAATTAGAATTGAGAATAATATTTTTATTTCATTTGTGGATGGTCGAAAACCTAAATTTAGCTGTCAGTTTAAGTATTTTAAGTTTACTGAACAGTATTTTTTAAAAAATTTGACACAATATAGTTCTTTAGATGCGTCTGATAAGGTTCAGATATTAACTGAAGCTCTTAATGAAATTTACCTTGATCAAGCTGTCATTCCTACGCAGCTCCTTTAGTTTTTTTATCATCCTCAAAGATTATATCGAATCTAATTGGTAAGTCTTCAGAAGTAGATGTTGTTTTATCATCATGGTAATCAGTGATGACGGCTTTAGACCCGTCATAAACACACATCCAGCCCTGATCAAAAAAACTGGCGCCAGCGTTGTAGGTGTTATTATTTGTATGAAAATATATATAGCCGTACTTCATGGGTAAATGGGCATAATATTGTTGAAATTGCTCATAGGTCTTAAAAAATTTGTGACCAATAACTTTTGAGCGATCTGAATTATCAATCAGAATAATAAGATTAAATTCAAACTTATTTTGCATAAGTTCAAGTGTAGTTTCTAATAAACCATTATTAGAGTTCTGCTTGATGTATTGAGTAATCTCCAAAATATCCATACTTTCAGCTTATCGGAATTGTTCATTAACATTTAAACCGGAGGCATTTTTGGTGTTTAAAACGAATATAATGCTTTATATGACCCTGTGGGCATAATTTTCAATACAGGGTTGCCTTACAGGACCAACTATGTTTATATAAGTTAAGTCTTTGTTTTATATGAGTGCTTTGTCTTATAGTCTTCTATTAGTATCTAAACCTCTTTAAATCTGACATTTTATTTAGAAAAAAATCATGAAGCACTTAAGCTTACATGATGTTAAAAGAGGAAAAGAACATGAAAAACAAACTATACATTAGCCAAATTTCTTTCAGTGTAACATCTGATGAATTAGCTGACTTTGTATCTTCAGCTGGTGAAGTTGTTGATGCTAAAATCATAACTGATCGTGAATCAGGTCGTTCACGTGGTTTCGGATTTGTCGAAATGGCAAGTGACGAAGCTGCTGACAATGCAGTTAATGCATTAAACGGCAAAGAATTAGCGGGACGCGCAGTTAATGTAGCAATCGCAAAACCAATGGAAGCTAAACCACGCACTGGTGGATTCGGCGGCGGCGG
>JANOOI010000419.1:0-12188 GCA_031421235.1 Bdellovibrio sp. | reverse complement strand
CAGCTTCTGTAAAATGTGTTGGCAATCCCTGATCTAAAGATTCAGCCTCTATAAATTTATTTTTATTCTCGATCATGTAGGATTTTATTTTCTCTAATAACGTCAAACGATCTGCAATATTTGAATCTTTCCAATTTAAATAGGCTTTTTGCGCAAATTGAATCGCATAAACCAAATCTAGGGGCTCGCTGTTGGCCACAGTGTGAAGATCTTCACGTGTAAATGGATTGATAGTCGTAAAAACATTTTTACTTTGAGAATCAGTGAATTCATTATTTACGAAATTTTTAATAACCATGTGGTGAACATAGCAGATAGACCCAGAAAAGGAAACGGCCGACTGGATCCTTTTAGGTTTGGTCGGCCGTTTTGAAATCAAAATAGATTTCACGACATTTTGTTCTACGGCGGAGGTTTTATTACCCCACAGCGCATAGGCTGCTAGAGACGACTATGAAGTCGCCACCTCCGCCATAGTTATGTCATTAATATTTGTCATAACACCACCCCCTTTCGTAACCGTTAGAACGGTTAAGTAAAGAATAACTGATGTGTTCTCAGACCACAAAAATATAATTTAGATATGTTTCATAACAAGAACTTATTTGACTTTTAATGGTAAAAAACAGAAGTGCGATCTTTATTATCTCACACTAATGCAGAAATAATTTTCTCTTGCAGATCTTTCATTTTGTCTGGTGCTAATTTTTGAGCTCGCTTAAAGTCTAGGTCAGGTATGCTCCAAGCTGGAATCAGATGAAGATGATAGTGAGGAACTTCAAATCCAGCCACCATTTGGCCCACACGTGGGCAACCTGTGACTTTTTGAATCGCTTTAGCAATCCGCTGTGCATTTAACCCAACACGCGTGAAAGCGACTTCAGGGACTTCAAACCAATGACTAATTTCTTGTTTTGGGATAACTAACACATGTCCTGGGTTGACTTGATCTAATGCCAAAATAGAAATGGTTAATTCGTCTTCATGAATTTTATAACTTGGTAATTCGCCACTGATAATTTTTGTGAAAATAGAAGCCATGTTTTATGTGCGTGCCTCTACTGGTTTCCAGCTTAAGCCTTCTTGACCTTGCCATTTACCACGTGGACGATAAATACGGTTTTTTTCATACTGTTCATTCGCATGAGCAATCCAACCGGCTACTCGCGATACTGCAAAAATAGGCGTGAAAATATCAGTTGGAATTCCCATTGAATGATACACAGTCGCAGAGTAAAAATCTACGTTCGGCATTAAACCTTTTTGATTATACATTGTTTCATCGATCAAAACTGACATTTCATAAAGTTCAGGCTTTCCAATTTTTTTCGTTAAGCTTTGAGAAAATTTTCTTAAAATTGCGGCACGAGGATCACCATCTTTATAAACACGGTGACCGATACCCATGACTTTTTCTTTAGCTGCTAAAGCGTCTTTCACAAACTGCTGAGCTTTTTCCATTGTTCCGATTTTAGCTAACATCACCATCACTTGTTCGTTGGCTCCACCGTGAAGAGGGCCTTTAAGCGCACCAATAGCTGAAACAATTGCTGAATGCATATCTGACAAAGATGAAGTTGTAACCCGTGTTGCGAAAGCTGAGCAATTTAATTCATGATCAGCGTGTAAAATTAAACATGTATCAAAAATTTTAACTAATTCTGCATCTGGTTCTGATCCTTTTAACATGTACATAAAATTCCATGCTAAAGATTGACCTGCTTTAGGTTGCACAAGTTCACGTTTATGACGAATGGCTTCAAACGCCGTAACTATAGAGCCCATTTTCGCTGTCAAACGAATCGCTTTACGTTGATTCGCTTCAACAGAATTATCATTAGCATCTTTATCCCAGTGGGCTAACAAAGATACAGCAGTTCGTAACCATGCCATTGGATGCACATCAGTCGGTAAACTTTTTAAAGTTTGAACATAAGACGGATCTAAAGTCATATTTTGATTTAAATCTTTTTTCAAAGCCTCAAGTTCAGATTTTTTTGGCAAACGATTGTTCCAAAGTAAAAAAATCACTTCTTCAAAAGTTGAATTCTCTGAAAGATCTTCGATTGTATAACCACGATAATTTAAAGTATTGCCAACAATAAATGAAACGGCTGTTGTGCAAGCCACAACGCCTTCTAAACCTTTATCCAAAGCACCTTCGTAAATATTCATTTCAGCCATTTGCGGACTCCTCTATTATAATTCTTACTCAATCTTTTTACATTTTTTAATTTATAGATTAATAAAAATGCAGTCCTTTTAGGATTATCAGACTCTTTTTTATTTGGCTAGTTTTATCACTCGATCTTTGACATCCATCACGACGACAGTCTGATCATTGATCGGATTTTCTAGACCGGTTTTTTTCTGACACTGGTATAATAACTCATTGCGTACATCGTGCACATCGTGCTTATGCAGTTGGTTTATTAATAGTTTACTGATCTCGTAGATCGATAAAACCTTTGTAATGCCGTCAGACACAAGCACCAATCTGGCCTTCGATTCCAAATCCACAGAAATTGATTTAAAGGCCGGCGAAAACTGGGGTCCTAGCGGATCAGAATCTGATGAAATTAATTTCAAGGGTTCGGTGGGGCTCTGCAAAAAACCATGAATTTGACCAACGACACAAAGATCTAAAGTGTAATTTCTGCGATCAACAACACCGTAAAAAACATGGGCATGATCCTTGTTAGATGCGATGTCTTTAAGTTCACTGCTGATTTTTTCGATCACTTTATCCGGGGACAAACCCTTCTTAGCTTCGATTAAATGACTGACTTTAAGAACGAGCGAAAGAAATAAAGCTGACATCGCATAGCCTGATGATGACGAAAGCAACAGACCAAACTTAAGACGATCTTCATGCTCAAAAATATCAAAATAATCCCCGCCCGTTTTGGAGCCATACATAAACTTACGACTAAATTCAAAACCTGCCATGTTTGGAATTTCCGTAGGTACTAACGCTTTATGAATTTTTTTAAGTGCATCAACATCTGTTGATATTTGCGACATGACCTCATCAAGTTGATGAGAAATTTTAAAAAGTTCTTTTCGATAAACTTGAATCTCAGATTCTTTTTCAGTTAATAGCTTTTGTAGAAGCTCTACTTGGTTTTTATCTTGATTGCTGGTTTTCTTGGTCTCGTCTGACATATCTAAACAGTCTAGAGATCTCTTTGGCTGAGTCAAAAAGGAATCATGGTCCTGGCCAGTTTAGTAGGTATATTTGCGCGGCTTTTCTTTGGCCGCAGATACCTTCTATTGTCCATTATTATCCATAACTAGCTTTAAGCACCACTCTATTTGTCGTAACCGAGTAAAATAAGTACTTAGATTGATTCATTATCTGACTGAATCACCTATAATCCGTATTCCGAATTACTCTTCTGCCCGATACCCGTCGGATTGTTTATCGCTATCGTCTTCGTTTTGCATTTTCCCCTAGCATATCTTCTGGGGGTATCGGTCACATGAAAAAGCACAAACGAAAATTCACTAGAACACCTTGTCTTCAAAGCATTCAAACACAGTTTCAGCTGGCATCTCGGAAGCAGGATTTGAGACACGGTGGATCTCTTCGAAAAAAGCGTCAAGGCCGAGGCCAGCGCCCACTATCCTGCAAGGAATCTCTTCATGTTGTTTTTAAAATAAATAGAATAGTTCTAAAAACTCAAAGCTTTAGGACTCATCAGAATTTTAAACTGAGTCATGACATTATTCAAAAATACGCAGATCGGTTTAAATGCGTGACCGATACCCAAAAAAGTATTCAAAAAAGAACATTAAGCAAGGGAATCAACACTGTGAAAAGAAAACTTAAACTGTGGATGCATAGGCCATTCACCAGAGTCGTGCGTGGATATACAGACTATAAAAATGTTCGAAATTATATTCAATTGAACGAGAAAGAAGCCCTTGGCGAAATCACTTATAAAAAGGACCGATTGCGAGGGCTGTCGATGGCGGAATGGGAAATACTGTGGACGTGACCGATACCTTTCGTGATTGATACTTTCACGGCCGACAACCTGGATGACAATACCTATCAAAAACTTACGGGCGTAGTTTTAGGCAGTGGAAGTGTCCCCAAATGGATAGGATAAAAAATTCCATAAAATAATAAGTAAAAACTGAAACCACATAAACTTCAAAACGAAGGAAATGCATGTTGTTTGAAAACATGTCTTGGTCGCTAAGAAATTGAAATGAATTCAACGTCAGCCATGTTGTCATGATCCAAGATGTAAAAATTAAAATACAGATTATTAACCACATTTTTTTAGCTTCTGCACTTAACAACTGGCTTTTTTTGGACGTAAAAATATGAAAAGGTGCTCGAATATGTTTTAATGGGTGAACTAATATAAAATGCAACACTAACCGACCTAAAATAACCAACGGCAAAAACAACAGCGCATTTCGTAAGTGAAGATCACCGTTTGAAATAAGAAAGCCTAACAAAGCCAGAAGTATTAATTCAATTTGAAATATAGAGCTGAAGAACAAACTGATTAAGAACAAAGTAAACCCTGTTACCAAAATAATTCGATAATCAGTTGAAAAAAGTACATCAGTGACAAACCCGTTTAGAAAACTAACTTGTGAAAGTGACATCACGTATCTGAATGGATTCAAATAAAAAGCCAACAAAACTGAAAATAAAACCCATGATGACAAAGGGGAAAAACAAATGATCATTAGTTTTTGTCGAATAGTCTGATTCTTATTAACACCGTCTTCAAGTGCAGCAATTTCCAAAATAGCATTTCGTTGATTTTTTAATATCGAAATATTTTTTAAAACGTGGACCATTGAAGATTTAACAATTTCAAATGTATTACTCATGATCGGCTCCATTTAATTCAATTAAAACAACATCTGTTAAACCAAGACATTTAAATGTCATAATCTACGACCCATAAATATCGTAACGTATGATCTTACCTTTGATACACCCGGCTGGTTTAAAATAACTTTCAGCTGACAAGGGCCGCTTAACTACAAAGCGTTTAAATATTTTATTTTTCAATACATATTCAACGACTTGATCAGCATCTAAATCTTCGCCAACCATTTTTTTAAAAAAGACCATTTCTTGTCTGGGTAAGGCTTTACTTTTTTTCGCAGGAAACATCGGATCAAAATAGCCCACATCAAACTGCAAATCTGTAGATTTAAGATAATCTAAAGCATCACCAAATATAAATTTTATATTTTTATGGTCAGGTTCGGATAGCTGCGCTTCTGCGCAAGCCAGCGCCATGTAGATCACAGGGTTTCTTTCAAGTGCCGTAACACTGTACCCCAGCTGAAATAGAAAAAAACTATCTATGCCTAATCCTGCCGATAAATCCAAGACTGATAGACCCTTATCACCTTTGCCTAAGGCTTTAGACAACGGTTCATTTTTAATACTTAATTTTTTTTTATGGTAATTGATTTTATCTTCAACGAAATCAATTTGAAATTTATGACCAAATTCATCGATGATCACCGGGCAATCTGATTCGAATATAACTTTTAGAGACGAACTAGCTAGAGGTTGGCTCAAACAAGAGTTCTTTTTTAAGAAATCTTCCCAATGAGAATTCTTTTTTTTTAATGAATCTGACGTATAAGTAAATTGTATTAAAGAGTCCAACTGTTTTTTGTTCCCACATACCAGCCAAATTCTAGAATCAATATGCCGTTCATTAGTAAAAAGTTTCTATACCCTGCTAGTTTAGCGTCGATCAAATCTGATCCCACAGGAGACTGAATTTGGGAAATCTTAATCAGTGTTGGAATCGACCAAAAAATCAAAATTAAATTTGATAGCGCTGACCAGAACACACTGCCGTAAAAATGGTGATAAGCAAACCAAAACAATAAGAACACAATCCACCAGTAATTTAATAGTTTTTTAGCGCGGTCAAAGCCTAATCTCGTCACTGTGTTTTTTATGCCAGCTTGAGAACTTGTTAATAAATTTCTGAAGTTATTTAAATGTAAAAGAAACAGTACCGACCAACCCCACAAAATACCAAAAGCTAAGACTTCAGTGTCGATCCCTGCGCCAAGTGCAACTTGATATCCCGAAACTAAACCCGCTCCGGATAAAATAAATAATAACAATTCACCGAAATGTTGGTTTTTATAAGATTTTCTGACAAATATTTTTCCGATCAACACTGAAGCTATAATAACACCAACCACTTGCGCTGTTTCTGGCTGCTTAATCATCACGGGGATAGCAAATAAAGTAGCTATAATAATAAAAGCCCAGCTCATGAAAACAGCATCTGCTGCTGTTAACCAACCCTCTTGGATAGGTTTAAGTTCTTCGCTTGTATTAACACGATCATAACCGGTAATATGGTCGATAACATCGTTACGGATGTTGATTCCTGCAAACAAAAATAAAGACCCACATGCGGCTAAAAACAAACTCCAAATATCGTACATGCTTCCATCAACATAATTTTTTGCTAACACGTAAAAAAGTGGAACTAAAATTAATAAATACTTTTTAATTTTGATCATATTGAAAAACAAAATTAAAAAAATCGGCTTTTTGATGTCCGATTTTTTTTTGATTTCAAAAGTAATCGTTTCTTCAACTGACCCTAAATTAAGTGTCGCAACTGGGATTGCGATATTGTCCCCGGAAAAACTACCATACAAATGTTTTTTGAATTCAGGATCTGATTTTTTAAGCGTGATGAATGAACTCAATGGGATGGCTTCCTTCTCCAGTAAAGCACATCAGTCAATACACCCAAAGATTTTAAAAGCTCAGGACTTTTCATTTTTTGATCTAACTCATTCAGATGATGTTTGTATAAATTAATTAATTTTGTATTGATTTCATCAAACTGTTCAACTTTTTGGTTAAAGATATTCTGCCCTTGAACAACATCAACAGAATAACATTTAAAAATATCATCCATTGATGTTGATTTGATAAACTGATCAATCGAACTTCGATCAAAATCTTTTACTAAGAAAGACCCAAATGAATTGAGATAGCCCGACTTCAGGTCCCCTAGTAAAGCTTTTCCTTCGTCGTTACGAATATTGTAATCTAGTAAGTCATCACTGCGCTGAAATAGTTGACCTAAGATCGTTCCCATTTCATTCAAATTTTTGTGTAGTTCAGAGTCAAAATTATTTTGTGCCATCAGCGGAGCCCGTAAACACCATCGAAATAGCGAAGCTGTTTTTAAGTGATGTATCCGGTCCAGCTGTTCAAGACTGACAAAAAAATCACCGACAACAGAATCTTGTAACCATTCACCTTCTAATAAATCGGAAATCGTTTCACTGGTAAACTGAACAAGTTGAATATTTCCAAACTGAGATAAATTCACCATCACACGAGCTAACAAATAGTCCCCTGCCAGCACAGCATATTCAGGAGTGTATTTATGCCATGCTGCTTCTTTGCCGCGACGTAACTGTGATCGGTCAACCAAGTCATCGTGTAAAAGCGAAGCATTGTGAATGAATTCGATTGTTTGACACAGTAAATTTTGGGTTTCTAAAGGCAAAGCTAAAGGATCTGCAACTATTTGCACAAGTTTTGACCTAAATCCTTTTCCTCCGCTGAATAAATCATCATACAGAAGATTAAGTTTAGGTAAATAAGCTGGGAAGTCCTGAGGACTAAAAATTTTAAAATTCATATACTCAATGAATGGGTATAGTCATAGACTGTATTTATGTCAATGAAACCCCCCTTCTACAGTAATGGTTTAAAATTCGAATGCCAAGGATCAGGCAAATGCTGCACGTCTCATGGTGAATTTGGATTTGTTTTTTTAACTCTTGAAGACCGTAGACGATTTGCCAAACATTTAGCAATTTCAACTGCAGCATTTACGAAGCAATATTGTGATTTACGTGATGGAGCTTGGCATCTGAAAGAAGATGCTAAAAATCCAGATTGCATGTTTTTAAAAAGCAAACGTTGTTCAGTTTATGAAGCCAGGCCGACACAGTGTCGCACATGGCCTTTTTGGCCTGAAGTCATGACAGCCAAAGCCTGGAAAGAAGAAGTGGCCTCATTCTGCCCAGGAGTCGGAAAAGGTCAAGTATGGCCTAAAGAAGAAATCGAAAGAATCATGGCTGAAGACGCTGAAAATGCGACACGTTTTGGAACCTAAAAAAATAAAAATTGAACCGTCAATTAAAAATAATTTCAAATTTTTAATTTTTTAAACAGAAAATTTAAAATTTCCTTTTTAATATCTTTTGTATTTGAATTACCTGATGTGTAAATTTCAATTTCGCCATTGTTCGGATGATAGGTAAACGTTTGTTGGTCTTTTTCGCAAACACTGACGCAGCTACCAACCATCACTCGTATTTCAGAATTTTTGTTAATCTCTTTCAGTTCAGCACGCAGTTCAGTTTTTAAGTTGTCAGCTAAATCTGGTTTAGAATTTGAAAAGCCTTTTCCACATTTTGAACAAAGATATAAACTTCCAGTTTGAAATTTTGGATTATGCTTTTTCATTTTTAAGAATTTCCTTTAAAGTATTAAATTTAATTTTTCCAAGATCAGTTGTTGGCCAATTTGAAATAAACTGGATCCGCGTGATTTTTTCATAAGGCTTAGACGTTTCGTTATACACTTGCAATAATTGTTTGATTTGATCTGACTGATTTCTAAACTGATCAGCAACAACACCTATTAAATCAAATCCGTTTCTTAAGTGTGGCACTTCAACAATTGTTATGTAACGAGAATCTAGCTTGCTGTTAAAACTAACTGTAATTAACTTTTCAATTTTAAATCTCAACTCTGGCAGTGAAACACCTTCGCCTAAAATTTTTATGTATTCATTATCCCGCTGAATAAAGTGGAATTCATTTTGCGAAACTATCTCGACCTGATCATTTGTTAGCAAGTCGCTAGAAGTATCATAACTTTGAATTTTTATTTCGCCTGATTTTAGGTTTTTAATTACGAAATAATCAGCTAACGAATCGCAACTGATTTTTAAATACTGATTCACATCTTCTATCGCAACGTTTGGAAAAGTTTTATAAGCTGACGCAAAATCATTTTTGTATGCAATCATGCTTGCTGTTTCGGTCATTCCAAAGGTTTGTACGATGGGCCAATGAAGTTTTTTAGCCTGATTCCATAAGTCCTCTGAAACTGAACCACCACCAAGAAAAACAAATTTAATATGTTTCGGACATTCTAGACCTAACTGAAGGATGTCATACAGCTGGGTTGGCACCAGCGAAAGCAATGTGATTTTACTATTGATAATCCAGTCAATCGTAAAATTTTTCCAATCTAGAAAGAAAACTTTCGACTGACTTAAAAATGCCCGCGCTAAAATAGACAACCCACCGACATGATGTAAAGGCAGTACACAGCCCCAATGATCAATTTCGTCCAAACTGTAAAACTGATTCACACGCGCCGCTGAATTCAAAATTGATTTGTATTTAAGAGCGATGACTTTAACCGTTTCATCCTGATTTTGAGAGCTACCACTGCTAGGTATTAAGATATACTGATCTGCATTTTCAATTTTTCTCTCAAATTCACTTTTAATTTCAAACAGATGTTTTTTTTCAACCAATGACAATTTAGAACTTGTGACTAAAAATAATTGATTTTTATTTTCCCAAGCTATCTGGGGAACCCATTGAATATTTTGAATTTGATTCTCAAAACCGATTCCGAAACCATCTGACTTATAATATAATTTTTCGTTGTTCGACATAAAATGGCTATGAAACGCAGTTTGTTCAAATAAATCTAAAGTTAAAAATCCATGAACTTGATCGGGATATTTTTGGGCTGAGATCAAACCAAAAGCTAAACCAACTGGATGATCCATCATTGATGTCATTGAAAAATTATTTAAGTGGCCCTGCTGTAAACTGTTCAGATCATCACGGGTTGGCTTGATAATACGGTAGTCCCATTTGGTATCACCTGCTTGATCCCAATCCAATGCCAATTTTATTTTTTGATCCCAGAAAGTCCAACGTTCAAAATTAAAAGTAAATGGGTCTTCAATATATTCAATTTTGGCTACTGTTTTTTTATCTAATAAATCAAACCACTTCGAAAATTCTGTTTCAGTCAGACTATAATTAAAATCGATTCTGAATTTAAAAACCTGATCAGCATTGTCATTCAAAAATTGGACTAAATCAGCTGTTTCATGATGACCTTTGATTTTGTAAGTTAATTTTTCATCTAATTTTTTTGGATAATTTTTAAAATCTGTAATTAAAATATTATTAGCAACTGGATTTTCACTAACTAATTTAATTTTGTTTTTTCTAGCTTCTAAATCAATTTCAGCACGTGCAATCGCTTGTTGATATAGCTTTCCTTGTGTTCCGATTTCTGCATGTAAATTGAGATCACCGAATTCGGGCCAGGTGGATAATTCGGAAATACCATAATTTCCGAAATCATCTTCTATTTTAATCAGCACACCTTTTTTGAGTTCTTGTATTTCATTTTTGGCATTAAGCGATATCTTTTTTTTTAATTCAAAATGATGAAACCAAATTTGGTATTTATTCGTAGAATTTGTCATCTAACTAGCGATCCCAAATAAATCCCGGTAGAAAAAATAACAGTATAAGCTGCGGCCATAGCCAGAAAACGATTATACGCTTGCGAGGGCTCAGTACGAATAATTTTTTTAATCAAACTTAATCCAAGGGGTAAAGATAAGGTTGGCAATATATAAAGCCAAATTTTTTCGGTCATTAACCAATGATAACCCAAAATAAAAGGGCAAATAATTAAGAAGTATATCCAAAGTTTAGCTTTAGACTGACCTAAAATAACTGCGAGTGTTCTTTTGTTGGCTTTTATATCTGTTTCACGGTCGCGCAAATTATTAATAGCAATCAGTATTGTACTTAGAAAACCTATTTGTAATCCTAACACAAATGCATCAGTAGTATAAACGCCAGTCAGTAAATAAAATAACCCGCCAACTGCAACCAAACCAAAAAATAAGATTACAAATAAGTCACCCAACCCGTAATAGGCCAATGGCATAGGCCCTGATGTATAAGCATAACCCATTGTGACTGACACTAAACCAATCATCACAATAGGCCATCCCCCATGCATGACCAGCGGGATACCAAAAAGAATAGCGATAACGAAAAAAAACGTTGCAGTCATCATGACCTGGCGGCCTGTCATATAACCTTGATGAGTAATCCGAACTGGGCCCAATCGCTCAGCAGTATCAGCTCCTTTTTCAAAATCCATAGCGTCGTTCACAAAATTTGTGCCGATCTGGATGCAAAAGCTTGATAATAAAGCGCATAGCACAATCCACCATTGAACAGAAACTGATAATGTCTGCACTAAACCTACAGTTGCAATGATCGGAACCACTGATGCAGAGAGGGTTTTAGGGCGACTGGCTAAAATAAGAGCCTTTAATGTCGAATGCGTTACTGTAGATTGCGTCATAGCTACTAATTTAGAAAAAATAAATCACTTTTTCAATGAAATAAACTATATTCAACTGGTTAGTATTCAATAGCAATGACCCACGAGGCGCATATGTCATATATCATTGGAATAGTTTGTTTTATAGCTGGTGGCGCGGCCATTGGGTATATTGTGTATTCAAAAGCTCAGATCCAAATTCAGCTTTGGAAAACTAAATACGAAACCGAACAAAAATCTTATGAAAATCAGAAAATGACCGCACAGCAATTGCAATCACAAATGACCATGCAATTTGAAAACTTAGCTCAAAAAATATTTCATGATAAATCCGATCAACTAACGAATCAAAATCATAAACAACTGTCGACCTTGTTGGATCCATTAAAAGAGCGCATCAAAGATTTTGAGAAAAAAGTTGAAGACACTTATTCTGCAGAACGTTCAGAACGTGGCCATTTACGCGGTGAAATCAGTAAACTGATAGAGCTCAATCATTCGATGTCAAAAGAAGCGCATAATCTGGTTGTCGCATTAAAAGGTGAAAACAAAACACAAGGCAATTGGGGAGAAATGATCTTAGAGAATATTTTAGAACGCAGTGGTCTTCGTAAAAATGAAGAATACTTTGTTCAAGAAACCTTTAAAGGGTCTGATGGGCAAATTTTACGCCCTGATGTAATTGTGAAACTTCCTGATGGAAAACACTTGATTGTCGATTCTAAAATGACATTAGCAGCAT
>JANOOI010000418.1:0-2500 GCA_031421235.1 Bdellovibrio sp. | reverse complement strand
GCTCTTAAAAAAGATTTTTTAAAGAATTAGCTTTAATCACATTATTTTTTAAAAAGAATTTCAAAAAGATCTTCTTTAACAACAAGTTTAAATAAACCGTCTTGATCCGTAAATTCAAAACCGCCTTTTTGATTTTCATAGTTAATTTTATGGTTAAATTGATGATATAATGCAGCAGCTGTGGCCCCGGTGTACTTAATCTGCGCACCGTTAAAACTCACTTCAGAATATTTAGAAAAGAAAATCAATATTGAACACTGAAAGTTTCCTGGCTGTTTTTCGCTGCAAATAAAACTTAATTCCTTGGGCTTAGTTTCTAAAACTTTACCAATACCTGCAAAGCCACTTTGTGGTGGTACATTCATTTTTTCAAAAAGCAGCTTTGGACCTACATCTGTAGACCCATCAGAAGATTGACTGACAATGTTAATCATAAATTGTTGGCCAATAAATTGGCCTGTGCTTTTGCCGTTCGCGGCCCCACTGACAACTAATACTGTTAATAGAAAGAATAATTTTTTCATCACATATACCCCACATCTAGTTTTGGACATTTAACTTTTAAAAATTGTTTCAGTGCATGATCATTCATTTTAAAATAGGTCTCACCATTTGAATCTTTGTTAAACAATTCTCCAACTTTGACTTTACACTTAACACCGTCAGAATCTATAAACACGCCGCGAATACTGGGCTGACTGGAAGGGGCTAGGCCTTTTGTGAACGGAAGTTCATAAATCAACCCTGATTTGGGGCTGATTCTTACTCCGCCCTGATTGTCAGGTCGCACTTCATCGTCTATTTTAATATCTGCTTGATCGACTGAAGCAATAAGCCCAGTTTCAGTGTCTATTTTCATGTTGAAATAATGATTAGAATCAATTTTTAAATAATCCTTATTTGAAGCCACATCTGAATCCCAAGAAAAACTTTGTGATTTTTGAAGACGTGGAAAAAAATAAAATTCTTTAGCCCCTGTTAATTCATTTTCGTTGTAGCTAGGGCTCTCCCCATCACCAAATGAATTAAAAACCAACAGTGATCCCCGATCTGAAAAAACATAACTTCGATAAACCAAGTCGATATAAGCATTTTTAGGACTGACTGATAAAAAGCAAATGTCATCGATTGACTTAATTTGCTGAACCTGAATATTTCTTTTTGATTGATATAAATCTACGCAGTCTGATGAATGTGCAGTCTGAAGACAAAGTCCGATAAAAAGAAAAGATATTTTATTTAGCACTTCTTAAGGCTACATGAATGATCAACAAAAATGAAAGTCTTTCTGAGGCGCATTAAGTTTAATTAGTTGCTCAGCTATGAAAACCAATCGTAATCTTAAAAGCTATGGAAATAGTTGTTATTCTAATCTGTTTGTTTATCAATGCGATCTTATCATGCATTGAAATGGCTTTTGTCACGGTTTCCAGACCACAATTAAAACAACTTGCAGAAAAAGGCCACAAACCAGCACAAAGAGTTCTTGCTCTTAAATCGAATCCTGAACGTGTTCTTTCCGTTTTGCAAATCGGAATCACACTTGTTGGTGCTGTTTCTGCTGCTGTGAGCGGCGCTGGTGCCGAAGAATACTTAAGTCCGCTCTATATGAATTTATTTTCAGTTTCTGAAGAAGTTTCAGAAGCCTTCGCTATCGCAACAGTCGTTTTACCTTTGACTTACTTCAGTGTTGTCATTGGCGAACTTGTTCCAAAATCGTTAGCACTTAGGTACCCATTACGTTTTTCAATGGCTGGCGGAGTTCTACTTATTTTTTTAGATCGTCTTTTTGCACCGGCTGTGTGGCTTCTTGAAATCTCAACTCAAGTTATTGCAAAAATTTTGTTTAAACGACTTAAAACCGAATCTTTTTCTGAAGCAGGTCATGATCTAAATTTAGATAATCTGACCGAAGCGCATAAACAGTATGTATTCAATCTGATCAGTGTAGATAAACGAACTGTCAAAGATGTGATGGTTGATTGGCCTAGCGTTACAAAAGTTAAATACACTGATCATTACACAAAGGTTTTATCTGAAATTAAAGATTCTCGTTATACACGTATGCCAGTTATACAAAATGATATGGTCATCGGATTATTACATGCTAAAGAGTTCGTATCTGAATCTGAAGTTGTGAAACTTGACTGGACGACCTTGATTCGTAATGTTCTCGTGTTTCATCCACATGAGCCCATTTTAAATGCCCTGAAAAAGCTGCAACTTAACAAATCACATTTGGCCATTATCACTTACGGCGAGAAAACAGTAGATAAAATTTTAGGCATTGTAACGCTTGAGGATATTTTTGAAGAAGTTGTAGGCGAAATCTATGATGAAGATGATAACCCAAGAACACTTTTGTCGACTAATTCCCGTATACGCACGATGTCTATTAAGAAAAATTAATTTATTTTATTTACAGATTCCACGCATCACCTATGATTAAGACACACAGGAAGTTTTAAACATCAGTCAAAGGATGACTTTATGAAATCAC
>JANOOI010000417.1:0-4182 GCA_031421235.1 Bdellovibrio sp. | reverse complement strand
ATCAATTTGAATTGTCTGACGAATTTGAAAACCTACTTTAAATACGCTACAAAATTAGATTGTTAGTGTTTAGTTAATATTCAGCTAACGCTTTGCAGAAGCGTATTCCAAGCTATACAACAAAAAAACAGTCCCCTAACGTCTAAGTCAGCTCGTCGAGCTGCCAGTCAAAAGTGTAGAGGGGTTTACATGACGCAAATTAAAAATATCTTTAATAAAAGCCTAGTTTTAGGATCAATAATTCTTGTTTCTGTTTCCTGTTCTGGAACACCGTCAGCAACTGGTTCACAACCAAAAAATCCTAGTCCATTCAAAGAAAATACATTTGTTTCACCTGTTAAAGAAGCCGGTGAAATATCATTAATGACTTTTAATGTTGAAAATATGTTTGATAATACCCATGACGAAGGCACTTTTGATTACACAAATTTACCACTGGCTGAAAAAAACCATCCTGACGTACAAAACTACTGCGCAAGCATCACTTCAGAACACTACAAAAAAGAATGTTTAGAAAAAGATTGGACCGATGAAGCTGTCGAATTCAAATTATCACAAATTGAAAAGACAATTAGGTTTACTGAAAAAGGTTTAGGACCCGATATTATATTTTTAGCGGAAGTTGAAAATATAAAAATTCTTAATCGTTTGGCGAATACAAATTTAAAAGGTTTAGGTTATAAATCAAGAGTCCTTATTGAAGGACCAGATACACGTGGAATTGATCCAGCGATTTTATCAAAATTTCCGGTAAAAGGTACACCGATCTTACACATCATTCCTTACCAAGAAAGTGACCCTGAAAAATTAAAAAACGCACTTAAATCACGCGGTATTATTGAAGCCACATTTATTTTACCAAACGATCGTGATTTAACTGTGATGGCTGTGCATTTCCCGTCGCAAGCAAATCCTTCAGACTGGCGCAGACAGGCCGCTACTTTTTTAAAATTAAAAATGCAAGAATACCAGAATCAAGGCCGTGCTGTTATAGCTGGTGGAGATTTTAATATTATCAAAACTGAAGAAAGTGATCGCGGTTATTTTTCAGAAATTTTATCAGCTGTAGGACAAGTTTCACACTTTGTGGGTTGCAAGACTTGTGAAGGCACGCATTATCATAAAGGTGAATGGTCATTTTTAGATGTGATCGTCGTAGGACATAAAATTCATAAAGCCGGTTTAGCATTAGTCACTGATTCAATTATGACAGTGAAAGCCCCACATCATGTTGATCAAAATGGAATTCCAATACGCTTTGACGAAGTCAAAAGAATCGGTGTGTCTGATCATCTTCCCCTTTATATAAGACTAAAAATTAAATAAATATTGTTAATTGTTTTAAAATAGATCTTTAAAAAAGTATTTTTTTAAAGATCTATTTTAATAACATATTCAAATCTTTTTTAATCTGGATAAAAGTGGAAGACCAGTCTTGGAATTTTTCTTGGCGGTAAAGCTTTACACTTTTGTACCAAGCTGATGTCTCAGATGGATAAGACCACATATAATAAGGAAGTATCGGCACTATAATCCAAGTCTTTTTACCTAAAGCAGCACTTGCGTGCGCCACACTAGTGCACGATGTGATTATTAAATCTAACTGGTCAATGACAGCTAAAGTGTCTTCCCAGTTTTTAATCGGCAAATCAGTTTCTTCTTTTTGTAAATTAATCCACGGGTCAGTTGTGACTGATTCGACAGCGCTGATTAAATCTTGGGGATTAAATCGTCTAAACTGTTCGTGCTCAAATTTTGGATTGCCATAAAAGCGTAAGCCGATTTTTATTTTATTTTGTGAATAATTTTTATTGAAATATTCAGCCCACTTTTTTTTGTATTCTGGATCCACTGTTAAATAAGCTTCGCCAGATAAATCTTTATATTCGTATTCTAAAATTCGCGCAGCACTCATCGCTGGTACCCAGTAATCATGATAAATCTCAGGAGTTCGCCTGTGACCAACAACTGCGGATACACCTTCAATTCTAGAAAATGTGCTGGCTAAACCAGGGTCGCAAGTTAAAATGACTTTAGCCCCTTTTCTGGCAAAATCTGTTGCAAATCTGGCGTTAATAATTTCATCACCTAGCCCGCCTTCAGAACACATCAAAAGATATTTTCCATGTATATTTTCACTATGATAAATAGATTTATTCGTTGGCAGCGGAGGATCCCCAAAAACTTTCTCCCAGCGGCCCGCATCTAAAAGTTTTAATCCTTCTAAAAGATTTCCATTACGCATTTCATACCAAGCACGATTAAATGCGGCTTTATTACAAGTTGGCGATAATCTTTTTAATTCATCAGCAAGTTGTTGGCCTTTTTTAAAATCACCACGCAAACCAGAAATAAGTTGCTGGTCTATAAGCGGCAAATGAGAAATATCCATATTGGGATCAAAAAATTGAGCAGGCGGTTTTGACATGTTCTTAATTCTAGTAGTGATTGTGAAAGTGTCAAACTTTTACTATATAACTTTAACTATATAACTTTAACTGTAGCTTTGATTATAAACCTATAGCCTTAAAACCCTTATCCCAAGGCATACACTGAATACCTTCAATGATTTTTGGATGAGGGTCTTTTGAAAAGCAAAACGCCTCAGTTTTAGGGTGTTCTTTTTTAAATTGTATGATGTGAAGTAGATCTTCCCGTTGGATGCGATTTGTTGATTTGATTTCTAGAAGGATTCTTTTTTGTCCTGGACGATCTATAATTAAATCAATTTCTGCACCGTCTTTGGATCTTAAATATGAAAATTTATATTCACGATTATAATATTCATTCATCCTAAAACATTCACAGATAATAAATTGTTCAAATAGGTCACCGTATTCAAATGTCGATTCTGAAATTCCTAATTGAATTTTTCTAGCAAGTGCACGACAAACACCTGTATCAAAAAAATAAAATTTTGGTGACTGGGATAACTGCTTCCGCCAAGATTCATGAAAGCCATTCACCATAAAACCTAAATGTGAATCTATCAGAATTTGGTAATAGTTTTGTATAGTTTTGACTGTAACGCCGATTTCACGTTCAATTTTTGAATAATTTAATATTTTACCGTTCATTTGCGCAGCGACTTCTAAAAAACCACGAAATGGATCTAAATTTCTAACAACTTGTTCGATCTGAATTTCTTCACGAATATATGTTCTGATGTAACTTTGTAGATAGTCTATTTTTGAGTCTTTGTTTTTTAGACTTAAAAGCTTCGGAAGGGTTCCGAATTCAAGCGCATGATTTAAATTAAATTTTTCTTTTAATTCTAAAGAGGTCAGTGGAAACAAAGCTCGAAATGCAGCCCGTCCGCCTAGTAAATTTGCTGATCCTCTTTTTAGTTTTCGCGCACTGGAACCAGTTAAAATAAATCGATCATGCCCGTCTTCGATAAGTTGATGAATTTCATCAAGTAATTTGGGTATCTTTTGAATTTCATCAATAATTATTTTCTGGTTTTTTGTTGTTGCAGCAACACGGTCTCGGAGTGATTTTGGATTTTTAGATAAGCCTTCTTCCTCTTCAGAAAGAAGTAAATTAATGTATAAAGCCTTCGGATAGGCTTGCTTCAATAAAGTCGTTTTACCAACCCCACGCGATCCAAATATGAAAAAACTTCCTGATTTCGGTAGTTTAATTAGTCTGTTTACCATACTCCATATATATCGGCTATATTTGGAGTTAAGTAAAGGGGTTTTGTCAAATTTGTTAAGATTCTGAACTTTTGGCTGCCAGCTTTTGCTATGGGCAGTAAGCTGAATCCATTGGTCCTAAAGTAATCAAAAATAGTGAATTCCCTGTTTTGTATTTTGTTGAACTGATTGAAGTCCAGTTAATAGCATCAGAACTACGGTAAATTTTTTGACCGGCATTTTCACCCGTGATTGCCACAAACATTTTTGTTTCTGAATTGTAAGCCATGACACCACCCCAAAACCATGGCGCATCAACACCATCGATTTTCGCTCTTGTTTTTATCCAAGTTAATCCGTTTTTACTTTTCCAAGTCATGCCACCGGCCCAGACAATAAGATCTGTTCCGTCAAAAACAATTTTATAAGACCATGATCCACCGATGTCACCATGGTTAATGTCTACCCATGTTTTTCCGTTATCAATAGATCTAGACATATTGCCTTCACCTTTTGAATAATCGAACGCAAGAGATAAAATGAC
>JANOOI010000416.1:0-2666 GCA_031421235.1 Bdellovibrio sp. | reverse complement strand
CATTCGGAGATGTTTCCGCTACTTCTCAGGTCAGCGCACCCGAGGCACAAGCTGAAAAATTATTAGCTTACGACGATAGTAAAGTTAGCTTTTCTGTTTCATCAAAAGGCATGGGAATTAAAGACTTCACTCTTAAAAACTATACGAATCGTAAGAATGAAAAAATTAATTTCTCATCAACTGTACAGGCACCACTAACTGTTCAAAATAAAACTGTGGATTTTGATATCAAAGCAGTTTCTGATTCTGAATTTGTTGGCGTAGCTGATGTGGCTGGTCAAAAAATTACTCGAACATTAAAATACAATAAAGATACAGGGTCTTTCACTTCTGATCTTAATTTTTCAGAAGGACTAGATTCGGTTCAATACCTGTTTTCTCAAAATCAACTTCATCCTGAATCAACAAATTTTTTAATGCCATCGTTTGAACATCAAGACTTTATATTTATAGCGGGTGGGTCAACGAATAACGAAAAAATCTCTAGCTTAAAACCTGGTGAAGGCTTTATTAAGACGATTCCATCAGTTGATTTAATTGCAGTTGGCACTCAGTATTTTGCAGCAGCCACAATCAATAAATCAGAACTTATTCCTTCTGCGAATCTTAAAGTTGAAAACAACATAGCGACTATTCAAGTCAATTATGATTTAAAAAACAAAAATATAAATCAACTTTCACAGGTTATTTACATGGGTGCTAAAAAAGCCACCATGTTAAACGCGATTGACCCTAGGCTTAGTGAAATTCACACAAATGGTATGTTTGCGTTTATATCTAAAATTTTAATGAAGCTAATGGTTTGGTTACACGGCTATTTAAATAACTGGGGCCTTGCAATCATTGCATTAACTATTATTGTGCGAACAATACTATTACCATTCAACATTATGTCTTTTAGATCAGCGCAGGCTATGCAAAAAGCAAAGCCAAAATTAGACGCTATTCGTGAAAGATATAAAGACGATCCAATGCGCATGAATAAAGAAACCATGGCCGCAATGAAAGAAAACAACGCCAATCCTTTAAGTGGTTGTTTGCCAATGTTGTTACAGATTCCGATTTTCTTCGCGCTGTGGACTGCGATTGGATCTAGTATCGAAATTTATCAACAGCCCTTTTTTGGATGGATCACTGATTTAAGTCACTATGACCCGTTCTTTGTTTTCCCAGTACTTATGGGGATCACGATGTATTTTCAACAAAAATTAACACCGACAACAATGGATCCATTACAGGCTAAAATACTTAATTTTATGCCGATTATATTCACGTTATTTATGCTGACTCTTCCTAGTGGACTGACATTGTACAACTTTGTCAGCGCCTTATTCGGAGTTATTCAGCAATATTTTTTACTGAAAGAAACCAAAAAACAAAGCGCATAATTGGCGCAATTTAAAAGCTCACCACAAAGAATTGTGTGCTGAAAAAAGATTAAGCAAAGGGGATATTATGGCAGGATTTTTCACAAAATTATTTGGCGGATCAAAAAAACCTGATTTAGATGAAGCAGTTGAGGCTACGTTAACAGGAATACTAGATAAAGGCGGTTTCGATTTAGCTTACAACTTAGATGTAACAAAAAAAGAAGAAATCACAGATATCAGAATTGATTTTTCTGGTGCAGATGAAGAGCTTTTAAAAGATCACAAAGGTCAATTATTAGATGCATTTCAATTGATTATTAAGCGCGTGACTCAACATAACTTTCCTGACATTCAAACAAATGTCGTGGTTGATTCAGGTGGATATCGTGAAGAATCTGAAGCGGCCCTTATAGAGCGCGCAGAACACTTAAAAACGATCGCGATTGAACAGGGAAAATCAGTTTACTACCGGGCGCTTCCCCCGAAAGAAAGAAAAGTAATCCACCAATACTTAGCATTAGATGCACGGGTAAAAAGTCGTTCACTAGGAGACGGTCTTTATAAAAAGATAAAAATATTTCCCGCAAAAAATCCTAACGGCACTGCAAATGACGGTGCTTCTTCAGACGAGGCTTAGTTTTTTATGTTCGACGCAGATCGTGAACAGAAAACCATCTGCGCTTTAATGACGGGCCCTGGTTCAGCCGCTGTTGCGGTGATTAGACTCAGTGGCCCAGATGCCCTCAGGATTATTCAAAGATCCTGTCCTCGCTTAGCTAAAAAAAAACTTGAATCTCACAAGTCATATTTGGTTAAGTTTTTTGATCAAAAAAATAATCTGATCGACCAGTGTCTTGTCACACTATTTTTAAAAGGCCAGTCTTATACAGGTGACGAAACCATTGAGATTTCATGTCACGGAAGCATGTATATTGTTAAAAAAATAATTGATACTTTAATTGTTTTTGGCGCAACCACAGCAGAAAAAGGTGAATTTACCTACCGTGCTTTTATGAATGATAAAATTGACTTAGTTCAAGCTGAAGCCGTTTTATCTGTTATTCAAAGCCAGTCAGAAAATTCATTAAAAATTTCTTTACGCCAACTTGAGGGTGAATCGTCGAAAATTTATCGTTCGTTTGAAGATCAAATGACGTGGTGTTTGGCACATATCGAAGCTTCAATTGATTTTTCAACGGAAGGTTTAGATATCGTCGATCCAAAAGTATTATTAGACAAGCTTTCAAAGTTGAAAAAGGACTTAAATTTATTAATAAGCACTTATCACCAAGGAAA
>JANOOI010000415.1:0-3374 GCA_031421235.1 Bdellovibrio sp. | reverse complement strand
GGCTTCGAACCGGTAGGTTGCAGGTTCGAGTCCTGCCGTCCGCACCAATTTACTTAAAGGTGCCAGCTCGTGAAAAATCAGCTGCCAAAAGGCGAAATCATTTTATTTCAGTCAAACGATGGCCACTCAAAAATTCAAGTTCGGTTTGAAGATAAAAACGTATGGTTATCTCAAAAAAACCTAGCTGAGCTATACCAAGTTTCAGTTCCTAGTATCAACGAGCATATTACTCATATTTTAGAAGAGGGCGAGTTAACATCAGAGGCAACTATTCGGAATTTCCGAATAGTTCAAATTGAGGGAAAACGAGAAGTCACTCGCACCGTAGAGCACTATAACCTCGAAGTTATTCTAGCCGTTGGCTATCGAGTCAGAAGTCCTCGCGGTACTCAGTTTAGACAATGGGCAACAGCTCAATTACAGGAGCTACTTGTTAAAGGCTTTGTCATGGATGATGATCGATTGAAAGAAGGCAAATCCATTGGGCAAGATTATTTTGATGAGCTCATTCTTCGTATTCGTGACATACGATCTTCTGAACGAAGATTTTATCAGAAAATAACTGATATTTATTCGACAAGTGTTGATTATGATAATAAATCTGAAGTCACCCAAGAATTCTATGCAACAGTACAGAACAAACTACATTGGGCCATTCATGGGAAGACTGCTGCTGAAATTATTAAAACTCGTGCTGATGCAAAAAAGAAAAATATGGGGCTTACAACTTGGAAAAATTCACCTGAGGGTAATATTCGCAAACTAGACGTAGCGATAGCGAAAAATTATTTAAAAGAAGATGAGCTTACGGTCTTGAATCGGACGATAACCATGTACTTAGACTACGCTGAAGATCAGGCGATGACTCGCAAGCAGATGTACATGGCTGATTGGATAAAAAAACTAGACGGGTTTTTACAATTCAATGAAAAAAATATTCTCACTCACGCTGGAAAAATATCTCATCAGCTTGCAGTTGAGCACGCTGAAACTGAGTTTGAAAAATTTGAAGTTCAAAGACTACAGCTTGAAGCGAATAGCCCGACCAGTGATTTTGATAAACTGGCTAAAAAAATAGTAGCTAAGAAGCCGAAGACAAAATAACAACGAAATTCCAGTGCTTCTTTTTTAATAGAATTACTTATCAGACATTTCCCAGATTCCGTTCCAATCATCTGGTGGTGGCTTAATCAGAAAATCTTGACATCTTTTAATATAAAGTAAACTAGGCAGATCATCTTTAAGTTTCAGAGATTTAAATGTAGAATTTGATTCTGTAAAATAATTAATTGCAAGATCCCAATCTTTATTAACGTAGGCTTGGTGCCCTAAATTAAAAGTCGATAGACTTATATTAGGGAAATCAGCTTCCAATAACTGAATCACTTCGATGATTTGCTTTTTACCTTTTACCTTAACTAAATCTAAAGTGCGACAATATGGAAGTTTAGATCCTTCTGCAACGATGGCATTGATAGTAAATCGGGTTGTTAAAAGACTAACGCCATAATATTTAGTCAAGCTTTCTATTCTTGAAGCTATATTGACGTGATCACCGATGACAGTGTATGAAAAATTTTTTATTGAACCCATGTTGCCAACGTTAACGCTGCCGGTGTTTAGACCAATTCCTATTTGTAAATCTAGGCCATAGGCTTGTAAAAAATGTGCGTTCTGAGTTCGTATAATGTCAGTCATTTTTAAAGCAGCTTCACAGGCTAAAGTTGCGGAATTTGCGATGTCTAGCGGAGCCCCCCAAAAAGCCATGATGGCATCCCCAATATATTTATCTAATGTTCCTTTTTTATTAAAAATGATATCTGTCATCAATCCTAAATATTCATTTAAAAAGTTAGACAATGTCTTTGCATCAACAGTTTCTGAAAATGAGGTAAATCCTCGGATATCTACAAATAAAATTGTCAGTATTTTCTTTTCTCCGCCGAGGGTTAATTTACTTTGATCAGCGATAAGCATGTTCACAAAGTCTGGTGAAATGTACCTGGAGAAAGCATTTTTGATAAACTTTTTATCTTTTTCTTCAATGATGTATTTTGCGACTGTTGATAAGAAAAAGATTAATGCAATTTCGATATAAAAAAAACTTAAATTCCAATCACGATTGCGTAGAAACAAAAGTTTGTAATCTATCACAGTTGATAAAATCAAAACTATTGCAGTGATTGTGAGGCCTTGAAGTGATCCAAATCGTTGAAGTCCGTAAGCAAAAAATAACCCACCCAAAATAACAAGTAGATAAGTTAAAAATGTTGTTTCGTGGCGAATATAATCATCAGCCAATAAATTATCTAAAACAGTTGCATGGCCTTCAACACCAGGAACTATTTTATCGAAAGAAAATGCTCGAAGATCTGCAGCACCTAGTGCTGATAAACCAATTAAGACGTAAGCATCTTTTAATTTTTCAGCTGCGTTTAGACTTTGTTCAAGTTGCACACCTTCAACATTTTCACCTATTGCTAAAACGTCGATTGCGCTCACATAAGGAAACGTATAGCCTGGGCCGCGTGAATTGAATTCAATGAAACCTGTAGAATTTGCCTGTAATTCTTTTTTTGAATTTTCATAAAGAAGCTTTTCAAGTCGGCCATCTTTATTAAAGGAAGCACGCAATTCTTCGTTCTGAATAAGAAGTGCCATCTTTAGTGCAAGTGATGGATAGGCTTTACCATTTAGCATTTGTATGACTGGAGACCTTCTGATGGTGCCATCAGGGTCGGGGTACGTTTGAAAAAAACCAGAGTGTTTTGCGACAGCATTAAAAATATTCAAATTTGCTAAAGTGTCGTAAGATGAAAATAGGGCGCTTTCCGCCACGGGCACGCTTTTAGGAATTTGATATTTGATCGAAAATTTTTCGAAATTTTCAGGATATTCAACTTCAGATGCCTGATTTATCAGTGGGCATCTTTCAGGTACACTTAATCTTGGAGGGCATGAACCTTGCGGAGTCCAACCTAAGACAATTTTATCTGAATGCTCAGAGATTGTTTTAGCCAAAAGCGGATCTGTTTCGAATTGGGCTTTTAAATAACCTAAATTCAACTTTGTGAGTTCATTAAATAACTCATTGGATACGCGAATGTCCTCTTCACTAAAAACCATGTCCAGACCGATCAATTTTGCTTTAGCTTTAAAAGTTTTTTCAATTAATTCTGCCATAACATGACGATGCCAGGGCCAACGGCCAACGGCCTGCAACGAAGCATTGTCTATATCTAATATGACGATTTTTGAATTTTTCGGGGGTTGTGGACCCCTTAAATGAAATTTTAGATCTAGAAAAAAGTTCGAAATATTAATTAACGGTGCCGAAATAACCTTTTGAATATGGTCGTTTGTTATTGTTTTAT
>JANOOI010000414.1:0-1866 GCA_031421235.1 Bdellovibrio sp. | reverse complement strand
CAGAAACATTTGCATTTTCAACTGATCCGTAAACGATTCCTGGAACCATTGAGTTATTTCTTAATCCACGAGAGTTCTTACGACCTGTCGAGCGAGCTTCTACATTTAATTCAATTCTTTGTTTCATAATTATCTCCGTTCAATCTTCTAAAAATTAATAACTTTAATTTATCTATCAGTTCAAGAATAACGAACTCACGGAATCATTATCGTGAATTCGGCGAATTGCTTCAGCAAGAACTGGGGCTACGGTAATAACTTGCATTTTACCAGAGGCCACAGCGGCTTCACTTAAAGGAATCGTGTCAGTGACAAAAACCTTTGCAATGGGACTTTCGATCAAACGTGAAATAGCTGGACCCGAAAAGACCGCATGTGTAGCAACAGCGAACACTTGTTTTGCACCATTTTTCAGTAAGCTGTCAACAGCTTGTGTTAAAGTTCCCGCTGTATCGATCATGTCGTCCACAATAATGGCTGTTTTATTGGTCACATCCCCAATCAAATTAAAAGCTTTTGCTTCGTTGGGACCAGTTCGTCTTTTGTCGATAATGGCTAATGTGGAATTGATTCTTTTCGCGAAAGCACGGGCGCGTTCTACGCCTCCAGCGTCTGGACTCACTGTGACAAATTCAGAACCTTCACCGAACCGAACTTTCCAGTCTCTGGCTAATGTAGGAATGCCAAAAAGATGGTCAAAAGGACAATTGAAAAAGCCTTGGATTTGAGCAGCATGAAGATCGACAGCCACGACACGGTTAGCGCCAGCGGTTGTTAATAAATCAGCCATACATTTTGCAGAAATCGGTGCCCTAGGTGCGACTTTGCGATCTTGTCTGGCATAGCCGTAATAGGGGATCACTGCAGTGATGGATGCAGCGGAAGCTCTTTTTAAAGCGTCCAGTATAATAAAAAGTTCCATGTAACTTTGGTTAACGGGGTTACATGTACTTTGAATCACAAAAACATCTTGGCCACGAACACTTTCTTTAATTTCAACTTGTATTTCTCCGTCAGCAAAACAGTTCACTTGGCTTTCGCCCAAGGGTGTCCCAAGAATTTGGCAAACATCCAAAGCTAATTTTTGGCTGGTGTTGCCTGCGAAAATTTTAAAGTTATTGGTACTTTTAGGCATGGGATTAGGCATGGGGTGTGGACTCCTTAATGCTTTGAAGTTGATGAAGAAATAAATTAAGCGCTTGAGCACGATGTGATTTTTGTATTTTATATCCAGGGCCTAGTTCAGCCAAAGTTTTTGTTTCTTGATCAGGAACAAAAATAGGATCGTAACCAAAACCCATTTGGCCCACAGGTTTTTGTGCAATAACTCCTGACATAACACCTTCGAAAATCCATTCTTGATTATCCGGGGTTAAAACAACAGTGACACATTTAAATTGTGCAGTTCTTGGATTGATATTTCGAATTTGCATCATCTTTAAAAGTTTTGCGACGTTTTCAGAATCACGAGCATTTGGACCAGCGTATCTGGCCGAATGAACACCGGGTAAATTGTTTAGGCCAGAGACTTCAAGGCCCGCATCTTCGGCCAGGACATAACAATCTGATTTTAAGGCTTTTAAGGATTTGGCTTTAATGCGCGCGTTATCTAGAAAAGTCGCACCGTCTTCAGGACGGGGAGCAAAGCTTTTAATATCACTTTGTGAGAAAATTTGAATAGCACTGACATTTTTTAAATGCAGTTTGTATTCGTCAAGCTTGCCTTTATTTCCGGTTGCTATCCATAACTCCATTAAAATAATCTCCAATAATTTTTTGTTGATGCTTAAAAAGTTCGTGGCAACCTGTTTCAGCCAAAGTCATCATATCAAAAAGTTCAGTTCTTGAAAAAGTTCCTTCTTCAGC
>JANOOI010000413.1:0-1672 GCA_031421235.1 Bdellovibrio sp. | reverse complement strand
AGCGCAGCTCAGATGTGCTGAACTATTTGAAAAACAAAACATTCCGCAGGCATCAGTTAAAGAATTTTTGCCAAAAAAAAATTCAGTGCATTACATACAAATGGTGACAGATTTGCGTCAGCAAATTCTGAGTACACAATCGTTTGGAGTCATTGACTTTACTAAAATATTACCCAAAGATCTGGTTGAATTTTGGATTCAGTCATTTCCCCACGACAGACAGGCTTGGCTTCAAGATAATCAATTGGAAGTAGTAAATCCTACGACCGGGTACTCGGAAAATATAAAAAAACCTATAGAAACAATTAGATCAATTCAGATCGTTGAAAAATGGTTGAAAGTATTTGTCGAAGATGTTTTGCAAACTTCTTTAAATAAGCAAGGTTCAAATCTTGATATTAGAAATAGTTTTAAAGGACAGAATCATGTCAGTGCAGGCGGTTGGCATGTCGATGGTGGTCGTGTTTCGATCTCATTGTCCCTACGTGGACCAGGAACTGAAATATTAGGACCTCTACCAGCAGCAGCGGTTAAGTCTGGCAACTTTGATAAAAACTTAGAAAAAATCTGCAAGAGTTGTTTTCCCTTTATGGTGAAACCTGGGCATGCAGTTGTATTTTTCGGCACAGGAATAGCCGATATAGATCCCAAACTACTGCCGACAGTGCATAGAACGCCATCTTTTGATGAGGACAGAATGCTGATTTTATTTAGAAACTAGTCAAATCTTAGGCGAAATCTGATCGCACAAATAAACTTTTTGTTTCTAATCCTACAGACTTAAGTTTTTTGACAGCTTCATCACCACCACGATTAATCACGCACAGAACTGTGTCAATGTGTGCTCCGATTGAAATTAAATCATTACGACTGATGACAACCTGACCGCCAGAAGTAATCACATCTTCGATGATGCAAACTTTTTTATTTTTAATATCAATTCCTTCAGCAAATAAACAAGTCCCGTAGTCTTTAGCGGCTTTTCTGACGAAGCACACTGGTAATCCAGTTTCTAAAGATAAAGCTGTGGCAATAGGGATTCCACCCATTTCAAGGCCCGCTAAAACTTGTGTTCCAACAGGTACAAGTGCTGCCATTTGTTTGGCGATTTCTTTAAGCAAATCGGGCCGAGATTCAAAGCGATACTTATCAAAGTATTCATTGGAAATTTGTCCGCTTCGTAGTTTAAATTCGCCGGTTAAATGACAAACTTCATATACTTTTTTAGCAAGCTCTTGGTGAGTCATTTGGTCTCCTTTAGACACTTAAATATTGGCCCTGTTTATGCTTAAACAATTATACGGAGTCTGCTATGAAGTTCAAGTTGAGTCAGAAATTTTATCAAAGTATCAGAAAATTTTGGTCATCAGAATATCAAATTTTTCGACTTTTCGGCATCTTAGCTGGTTTAACATTAGTGTTTGTTTTTCTCATGAGAACTGTTCAACACACTCCAGCTAGAAATATAAGCATAGAATCTGGTGCTGTTATAGAAATCCCGATGATCAAAATAGGACCATAGCCATTATTTTCTGTTTTGTTTTTTTCGTAAATGCCACTGATCCAGAGCATATTTTCGCATGTCTTCAATGTTGTCGAATTCATCCATGATTTCTACACCCAAAAGCGTTTCTACAGCGTCTTCAAGAGTCACAAGTCCTGTTGTAACACC
>JANOOI010000412.1:0-5758 GCA_031421235.1 Bdellovibrio sp. | reverse complement strand
CTGCGCTCCTGAAGAAATCCTATGTGTGACCTTTACTAATAAGGCCGCTCAGGAGATGGAACACCGAATTTATAAATTACTTTCTGAGCTTGGCGTTCCTGTTGTTCGTGATTTATGGGTCAGCACATTCCATTCGTTTTGTGTAAGACTTTTACGCCGACATATTGATTTATTAGATTATAAAAAACCTTTTACAATTTATGATTCTTCAGATCAACTTTCACAAATTAAAAAAGTCATGCATGCCTTAAACATTAACGATAAAATGTTTCCCCCTAAGAGTTTTCAATCTAGAATTAGTAACGCAAAAATGCTAGGGCTGTCTCCGCAAAATATGCGTGGCGGTTCAAAAAATATTGTCGATCAAAAAACCTACGATGTTTATGTACGCTATGAAGAGGAAATGAAGCGGGCTAATGCTTTAGATTTTGATGACTTACTTTTAAAAACTCATGAACTTTTCAGAATGTATCCTGATTTACTGACTGAATACCAAAATAAATTCAGATTTATTATGGTGGATGAATATCAAGATACTAATCACATTCAATATCTCATTGTGCAAATGCTTGCCAAAGCCCACAGAAATTTGTGCGTTGTCGGTGATGAAGATCAGTCTATTTATTCTTGGCGTGGGGCTGATATTAGCAACATCCTGAATTTTGAAAAAGATTTTCCAGAAACAGTTGTCGTGAAATTGGAAGAAAATTATCGATCTTCTGCACGCATTGTTCAAGCTGCAACGAAAGTCATCGCAAATAATACACAAAGAAAAGATAAAACACTTTTTACAAATAACGAGCCCGGCGATTTGATTCAAGTACGTGAAGAAAAAAACGAATATGATGAAGCCAGGTACGTTGTTAAAACAATTCAATCATTGATTTCAAATGGTGAAAGTAATTTGAATGATTTTTCTATCTTTTACAGAACCAATGCACAATCACGTGTGATCGAAGAACAACTTCGAACGCTGGCCATCCCTTATCGATTAATTGGCGGCATGCGGTTCTACGAACGTGCAGAAGTTAAAGATATGTTAGCTTATTTGCGATTAGCGTCCAACATCAGTGATGATATTGCTGTTAAACGTGTGATTAATGTTCCGCCCCGTGGATTAGGAAAAACAACAATAGAACATATTGATTCAATTGCCGCAGAAAATAAAATTTCGTTTTACAACGCCATTAGTAAAGCCGTTGATACGAAAGCTTTTAATGCTGGCACGGTTAGTAAATTACGAAGGTTTTACGATTTAGCGACAGATTTAATTTCACAAGCCAAGAATTATAAATTATCAGAATTTTATTCAATCGTCTTAGAACGCACTGAATATTTACAGATGTTAAAAAAAGAAGACACAGCTGAATCGGAAGCCCGAATAAACAATTTAGAAGAATTAGATAATGCCATCGTTCAATTTGAAAAAGAACGTGGCGATGAAGCTTCATTATCCAACTACTTAGAAGAAATGACTTTAGCTTCGGACTTGGACCAGTTAGATCCAAGTTTTAATGCAGTTACAATGATGACATTACATATTTCTAAGGGTTTAGAATATCCTTATGTTTTTATCGTGGGTTGTGAAGAAAATTTATTTCCATCTTCACGCGGTGAAGAAATCGACAATGACGATCTTGAAGAAGAACGAAGGCTAGCTTACGTCGGCATGACCCGGGCCCGTAAAAAATTGTGGATGACTCATGCCCAAATCCGCAGAGTTTGGGGCCAAGAACAAATGAATCCCCCTTCAAGGTTTATTAAAGAAATCCCTAAAGAACTTGTCGAACAAACGTCAGCTGTGGGTTCAAGGTCTGGCAGTTTTGTTCACCGCTTTGGATCTGATTCTGAATTTGGCAGAACAAATGCTTTTGGTCACAAATCGAATTCTAATTCACAAAATAACAGTGATGATGATTCACAAAGCTTTCCTGATTACGATGATAGTTCACAAAGTGGGTCTTCGGGCTTTAATAAAGGCCAGCGTGTTAGACATCCAACATTTGGTGTAGGTTCTGTATTTCAAGTTGAGGGCTCTGGTGACACTTTAAAAGTCAGTATCCTTTTTCAGGATAACACGATCAAAAAATTTGTGGCGAAATATGCCCGCCTTGAACGCGTTTAGTTCTCCAAAAATTATAACTTCGATTCTTTGATTTCTTGCCATTCGTTTTGATAAACTTCCGCATCAATAGGTTTAATAATATTTATTGCAGGTGGACTGATGTATTCAGAATCGATTCCGTCCCAACCTGTGTACTTGCGGGTTGAATCCTGATTTGCTGTTTCAAACGATGGTACGTAATAGGCCTTGCCACCACCGTTTGGAATATCCACTGACAAATTTGGCATCGCTAATCCGGATAAGTGGCCCCATAATTCTTTTTGAATTTGTAGCGAATCATCTATGGACGTTCGCAAATGATCTGTACCGATTGATGGATCGCACTGAAACATATAATAGGGCTTCGCCCGTAAATAAAGTAATCGTCTAGACAGAGCTTGAACAATGGCTGGATGATTGTTGACGCCGTTTAATAAAACCATTTGATTCATGACAGGTATGCCGTGATCAACAAACATTTCAACAGCGTTCGCTGATTCTAACGTGATTTCACGAGGGTGATTAAAATGAGTCATTAGAAACACAGGCTTGTAGTTTCTGATCATTTTTACTAATTTTTCGGTGATACGCATCGGGGCCACGACAGGCATGCGCGTACCTATTCGAATAATTTCGATGTGTTCAATTTTTCTTAAATCAGAAAGGACTCTTTCAAGTTGATCATCGGAAACAGTCAGCGGATCACCGCCCGATAAAATAATTTCTCGAAGACCTTTTTTAGATCTGAAATAATCAAGCGCAGCTTCATATTCTGAATTTTTAATAAACGCCTGATCAGTGCCCGTGAAATGTTTTCGTGTACAATATCTGCAGTACACTGAACAGATATCAGTAATCAAAAACAGTGCCCTGTCAGAATAGCGATGCACCACACGGGGCACTGGATTATTGGCTGATTTTCTTTCACCCAGTGGATCAAGTTCAGCTTGGTAGGCTTCGCCTAGTTCTTTTATGTTTGGCATTAATATTTTTCGAATGGGATCATGTTCAACTTGTGAATGTGCTAATGACGAATAATACGGTGTTGATCTAATATTAAAAACTTGTTTTGATGCTGTTAGTTCATTACTTTGAAATGCTAATTCTTCAGCGGGCGATAATTTAAAAGTTTTTCTGAAGTCTTCTAAGTTTTTAGATGAATTTCTTAATTGCCATGCCCAATCTAACCAGTCTTTTTCAGACACGTTATCAGGCTTGGTTGCAGGTAAAAAACTTAATTTCATGATGCTAAACTACTCTGGTTCGTAAACTTCAGTCAAATTTAGATATTTTATCTTCAAAATAGGCTTCCCTAATTGTCACTCGTGGTTATTTACGAAAAAGATGGACCCCTACTAAGTTATTGAAATTTAGACGTTAAATGAACTGTCTTACATTGGGGCTTTAAAAGTTGAACACCTGTTTCAGTCTGAAACGTTTAAAAAAATCAAAATTAAAAAGATATTTCAAGCACTTAGCTGATTCGCTTCATTTCACGAAATGGCCTGTGGTTCGCTTTTATATCTATTGAATAAATAAAAGTCATGATGGCTTTAACTAACGGAGGAACATATGAAAAGACAATTATCACAACCTAATAAGTGGTTATTAACGACAGCTTTATTAGCTGTTCTTGGTACAAACTACTCTTTACAAACAAGTTCAATTGAAGTTGCCAGATTACAAGAAACTGGCCAATTTGAATTAGCTTTAACGGCACCTGAGTTAACACCAGATGGATCAGTTCGCATCGCTCCTAACATGAGTGTAGCGAATAAATCTGAAAAAGTTAAATCTGAAAAAGAAGCATCTGATATAACGCTGACTGAAGCTGTATCAAGCTTACTTCCTGAAAGTTGTGAAAGTGGTGATTGCAAAAATGTTCCTGCTAGCGCAGATATTTTATTAAAATTAGTCGCTGAAAATAAAGAACTTATGTCAAAAATTCAAGAACTCGAAGCAAAAACTGTTGTGAAAACTGAAGAAGCTAAATCAGAACCAGAAGTTTTAACAGCACAGGATCGATTACAAGAATTACGTGCCGAATGTAATTCAACGGAAGATGGCGAAAAAGAATCTTCTAGCGATCGTCGCGAGCGTATTAAATGTGAAAAAGAAGCTATCAAGACAGTTAAAGAAGAAAAAGCATCTGAGCAGCAAGAAGCTAGAGAAGAAAAATTTGAAGAAGCTGTCGCTAAAATTCAAGAAAAATGTGAAGGTGATAATTTAAAATGTTTAACTGAAAAATTCAGTTCATTGTTAAATAAATTTAAAGGCAAAAAATCTTTAAGCCAAGCTTTCGTAAGCCAACAATTTAAAGATGTCATTGGACCTGAATTAAGTAAATCTTTATTTAATGAAAAAGTAAGCCCTGAAGAAATGCATAGTATTTTAGGTGAGTTATTTAATGATTTCCCATCTGAATATTCAAACATTCAAAAAGCAACTTTATCTGCAATCCAAAAAATGGCTGTCGAGAAAGCTAAAACTGTAACTGCAGGTTACAAGACAGCTGAATTAATGTCTAAACAAAACAATCCAGCTGCTTACTTGCAAAAATTAAATGAAGTGCAAACTGAACAGCAATCATTAGAAACTATGACAAACTCTTACACAGCTTCATTTTTAAGTTCAGATGCTTATAATAACAATATCGAAATGTCGACTTACTATAAAAAATCATACTTGCCGACGATTCAAGAAACTTTCGCAAAAATCTTAAGTCCAGCAACAACGACTGCAGTTACAGCTGACGGTCAGATTGTTAGCGAAAAAGTGACTGCGATAATTGAAGGCAAAGAAACATCAACTCGTACAAATCATCGTGGTGGCGGATCATCAGTAGGTGTAAACCTTCTTAATCAACAGAAGCTTTCACCAAGTGAACAAAGCCTAATCCCACAACCAGGCTCACGTGGTGGAGCAACTCGCGGGGGCGCATCAACAACTGGTTCACAATTACCAGGTTCAATGCCACCACCGCCACCAACATCATACATGCAATTTAATTTGTAATTAGCTATATATTTTAAATATCGAAAAACAGAATTGTTAACTCCGACCAGCTCATGATGAGCTGGTTTTTTTATTTTAGGTGCCTAGCACCTTTAGACTCTTCGCAACGAAAGGTGCCAGGCACCTAAAAAATTCGCCGGAGGATTTCTCCTCCGGCGACCCTGCTCAGCCCACATCACCAGCTGTCGTACACATTCTGTGTTTATTATGTCATCCTAAGCTGTCGTACATGCTGTCATCACGCTGTTTTCTTAAAAGGTGATGGCGGCTTTAGTTGTTAACCCGAAGTTCGTTTTGTTATCGTAATTAGCACTTCCACCAGACCATGCAGATCCCGGTGATAAAATGCCTAATCCTGTAGACCAAGTGACTCTTTCACGTGGTCGGTAGATAACTTCCATGTCTAATTCTAGGCCTAGATCTTTTTTGATGTCATTAAAATTGTTTGGACTCACCATCAGCTGTGCATAGACAACAGTTGTTTTGAAATCTATTTTTTCATTCAGTGAATAAGTGATTGCAGGAGCAATGAACAATGCATTTCCGACGGCTTCATCATCAACTGAACTTCCAATACTTAAACCGTTAGCTGCATCAGTTGAATGAAGACCTTTTGTATTATGTAAATCTAAAGTGCTA
>JANOOI010000411.1:0-2152 GCA_031421235.1 Bdellovibrio sp. | reverse complement strand
CGGCGTTCCTACGACAATTCACTACCCAATGACAATGCCTGATCAACCTTGGTATTCTAAAAACACTCCGCAGAGACATGATATCAGTCATTCACGCTGGGCAGCTCAACATGTAATTAGCCTACCGATGTTTCCAGATATGAACACTGAAACCCAACAAAAAATTATCGACGCTGTGAAAGTGGCTGTTGAATTTTCAATAAAGGCTTAATCAATGACAGAATTTAAACCACTTCCGCAAACCGTTACCCTTGAATCTAAATATGGAAACATCACTTGGGGAGATGGTAAAAGCTTTGTGCTTTTTGCAGGTCCAGACATTATCGAAGATGACGCTATGGTTATTGAAACGGCTCAAGAAATTAAACGCGTAACAACGGCTTTAGGTATACCTTGGATTTTAAAATGTTCTTTTGACAAGGCTAACCGCCAAAGTTTAAAAAGTTTTCGCGGTCCAGGCATGAGCCAAGCTCTAAAATCACTTGAAAAAATTAAAGTCAGTGTTGGCTGTAACTTTTTGACTGATGTCCATGAAACGACACAAGTAGCAGAAACAGCTCAGTACGCTGAAGTCTTACAAATCCCTGCATTTTTGTCACGCCAAACTGATTTACTAGTTGAAGTTGCAAAAACTCAGCGCGTGATTCATATCAAAAAAGGCCAGTTTTTAGCACCGTGGGATATGAAAGCGATTGCTCAAAAAGCCGTACAAACAGGTAACAGTAAATTATTACTTTGCGAACGTGGAACAACTTTTGGCTACAACAGACTGGTCAACGATATGACTGGTTTAGTTGAAATGCGTAGACTTGGCTTTCCAGTCATTATGGACTGCACGCATTCTACACAATTGCCGGGTGCTACTGGTGAATCCAGCGGAGGCCGTGCTGATATGGTTTGGCCATTAGGTCGGGCTGCAATTGCTATTGGTGTTGATGGAATCTTTCTTGAAACTCATCCCAATCCTGAGAAAGCACTTTGTGACGGACCAACATCGTTACCGCTCAAAAATTTAGAAACTGTTCTTAAAAATTTAAAAGCTTTATTTGAAACGCATAAAACTAATTAATTTATGAGTTTTTTGAAGAAATATATTCGCATTTTAATAAGTTTTGTTCTGATTGCTGTCGTAATCAAAATGGGACTTGTTAAATTTGATGATATTATTTTATCTTTGAAAAACCCTGTAATTGTTATCTCTGGCCTGGTTTGTTTGATTATGCAAACTTTTGTATTTGCGCTTCGCTGGAAAACAGTTGTCAGTGCACATCTTAATTCATCGATAGCTAACAAGCACTTTTACAATATACAAACTGCAATTAGGCATAATTTAATTGGCCAGTTTTTCAATTTTTTTATACCCAGCGGTGTTGGTGGTGATCTTGTTAAAGCTTACATTGTTTCAAAAGAAGAAAATATAACTAAACACAATTCCTTTTCCTTAGTCACAGTTGACAGAGTTCTTGGTTTGTTTTCATTAATATTATTTTCAACAATTTTTCTTTTTGCTGAATACCTTAAAGGGATGCCAGACAATTTAACCTATTTTTTACATATATCGCTGGCGCTTTTAACTTTAGCCTGTGGTGGTCTGATTATTATCTATAAATCAGATCGCGTTATTAAAAGACTTAAACCTATAGCCAGCCAAAGACTGGTCAAAGTCTTTATTAACTTTCTTGAGCACACTCACACGAACATGCGAATTTGTTTGCAAAACAAAGTCTTTTTTAAAATTCTGAGTACCAGTTTTTTAGCCCAGATTTTATCAATTAGTTTTATTTATTTTGTTACGACCAATCAAACAGGACAACTAATTTCACTCCTGCAGTTTATTCCGCTGGCTTGCTTTGCATTTATGTCTTCAGCGGTACCGCTGACTCCGGCAGGTATAGGCGTTGGCCAAGCAGCTTTTTATTTTATATTTTCTTTTATTAATACCCCTGTTGCGTTGGCAGCTACCGTTGCCATTAGCCTTATTCAGTTCTTCCAGCTTGTGATTAGTTTGCCTGGTGGTTATTTTTTCATAATGAACAAAAAAGCGATCAAAAATATAATTCAAGAATCAACTGGTTCATGAACGCTACTTTATTTTAATAACAGCTTAAGGAGAATCTATGACTCTAATACTTAAACAATTTATCAATTTTAT
>JANOOI010000410.1:0-5252 GCA_031421235.1 Bdellovibrio sp. | reverse complement strand
CTCGCCAAACTTGATTCGCAAAGAATCTAACTTCAACCCAGCCTCTAGTCTTAACGAAGTGTGACAGAAGTCAGTCAGTGCTTGGTGTTGAGCCAAAAATTCGATTTGTGTAGAATCTAATTCTGATAAATTTTGCTGAATTTGATTTTCATAAACTTGGATGTTGTTAGGATTCCAATATCTAGAACCCCAAGAAGTGTTCTTTTGAAAATGTGTTTTCTTTTTTGAATAGGAATGCGCACTTAAACCCAAGCCCCAAAAATCTTGATCTTGCCAATACAATAAGTTGTGTTGAGATTCAAAGCCGCTTAGTCCGTAGTTTGATATTTCATAACGTTTAAATTTTGCCAAATTTAAATTTTCATGAATGATGTTAAACATTTCAATTTGCTCCTCGTCTAAAGGCCTGTTGAAAGATAAAGGATGGCCCTCAGGAACAGTTAAACAATAAGGCGATATATGTGATGACCCTAGATCAACGGCCGTAAGAACATCTTGTCGGAGTTCATCTAAGCTTTGTGTTGGTAACGCAAATAATAAATCAAAAGAAAAATTAAGATTATATTTTCTAAGCAAAGCCAAAGTTTCTTTTGTTTGATCTGACGAATGTTCGCGTTTAACCATTTTTAGCAAACGATCATGAAATGTCTGTGCACCGACACTAAAACGATTAAAACCGTTTTCCAAATAGTGATTTAGTTTTTTTTCACTGACAGTCGCCGGATTTATTTCGATTGTGATTTCAGTCTGAGGGCTGGTTTTTAAACCTTGCTTGTTCAGTTCTGCAATCAAGTCTACAATAAGATCTGAAGATATTAAACTAGGGGTACCTCCGCCGAAATACAGAGTATCTAAATGCAGATCTTCGCTTTGGGAAAAGTCTAAATAATGACGACGAAGTCGAATTTCTCTTTTAATCAGCTCAATATATTTTTCCGGGGGAAGTATTTCAGTTTGAACATATGTTGCAAAATCACAGTATGAGCAACGTTGTATACAATAAGGAATATGAATGTACACACCAAACCGCTTTTGCATAGGATTGTTATAGATGAAACAAGTTAAATTTCAACTTAAAAACAAATTAAAAGTCATTCTTGTACCAAGTCATAAATCACCAGTCGTTAGTGTTCAAATGTGGGTGAAAACCGGCAGCGCCGATGAGCAAAAAAATGAGGAAGGTATCAGTCATTTTATTGAACATCTTGTTTTTAAAGGCACTGATAAATTTAAAGTCGGCGAAATTGCCTCTACTGTTGAAGCATCAGGTGGCGAACTCAACGCCTATACATCTTTTGATCAAACCGTTTTTTATGTGACTATTTCAAAAAGCTTTCAGGATGTAGCTCTAGATGTGGTTTCGCAAATGATGGGGTATCCGTTATTCGATCCAACAGAAACACACAGCGAACGAGAAGTTGTCTGTGAAGAAATTAAAATGGGAATCGATTCACCGTCAAGACAATCATCACAATTATTGTTTAGTAGTGTTTTCAAAAAACATGCTTATGGAAAACCTGTTATCGGTTATGAAAAAAATGTCAGATCATGGTCAGTCAAAAAAATTAAAAACTTCTATCAATCTAGATATGTGCCGGAAAACATGTGCTTAGTCATATCTGGTGACTTTGAATCAACAGAAATGAAGAAAAAAGTTGAAAGCTATTTTTCAACTTTTAAGTCATTTAAGCTTAAAAAAATAAAACGCATAAAAGAGCCCGTACAAACAAAACCAAGACTCATTACACAAACCAAAGATCTTAAAGAAAGCACATATAATGTGGCTTTTCCATCGGTTAACGTGAAACACAACGACACACCCGCGCTTGATGTGATGAGCATGATTCTTGGCCAAGGTGAAACGAGCAGGCTTTTTTCAGAGCTCAGATTAAAATCAAGTCGTGTCAGTGGAATTTCGGCCTACAGCTACAACCCACAAGATGCAGGGCTTATTGCAATCACATTTAAACTAATGGATCAAAATGTCGATGACGCCTTTAAAGGGATGTTCCACGAAATCGAAAAAATAAAAAATGAAGAAGTCAGCTGGACTGAAATCAAGAAAGCCATCGTAAATATTTCATCAGAACAATTCTATTCAATAGAAACTGTTGATGGCATTGCCAATAAAATCGGGTCTTCACAGTTTTATATGAACGACACATACGCCCATGAAAAATACCTAAAACAAATTCAAAAAATCACGCCGAAACAGATTCAAAATGTAGCTAAAAAATACTTTAAACCAGCAAAGTTAAATTTATCTTCATTAACTCCTGCTTCTAAAGAAAAAGCTGAACAACATTTGAAAGATGCCATTCAGACTTGGAAAACAGTTGTTCTAGAATTTAAAGCGACGAAAAAGAAAAACAAAGTAAATAAAAAAATTAAAATTCCTAAAATTGAATTTAAAGCTATTAAAAAAGCAACTCCTGAAAAATTAGAAACTGTAGTTACATCGAATGGAACTAGAATTCTTTTTAAAAGATCTAAAGAAATTCCTACTGTCACGGCTAAAATTTTATATGGTGGCGGTTCGCGCTTAGAAAAAGCTGAAAAAATGGGACTTGTCGAATTGCTTTCTAGAACTTGGGTCAGCGGCACACAAAAAAAATCTGAAGAAATGATTTTACAAGAGATCGAAGAATCGGCAGCGGGAATCAATGCATTTGCTGGTAAAAATACGATCGGTCTATCGATTGAATGCATGAAACCTTTTGAGGCTAAAATTCTAAATTTGGTTAAAGAAATTGTTTTAACTCCTCAGTTTGATGATGAAATTATTGCCCGCGAAAAAGAAGCGATGCTTAGACAGATTAAATCAAAAGTTGATCAGCCGTCATATTTATGCGGCAAACAGTTTGTTCAAAAAATGTTTCCAAATCATCCGGTATCATTTGAACAACTTGGCACAGAAGAAAGTATAGCAAAAATTTCTCGCCAGGATATTACTCATTATTTAGATAATGTGTTAAAGCCCAAAAACTCTTTGGTTGTTGTCGTTGGTGATTGCAATCAAAGTTCATGGATTAAGACCATTGAAAGCATTGAAAAAAACACGACTCATAGCTCAAAGGATAAAAAGCAACTTATTCAATACCCAGTTAAAAAAATTGAAAAAATTGAAACGCTTTATCTAGAAAAAGACAAAGAGCAATCTCATGTTATTGTAGGTTGGCAAGGGATCAGTATTACCGATCCAGACCGCTACATTTTACAAGTTATTCAAGCTATTATGGCCGGCCAAGGTGGAAGATTATTTTTAGAACTAAGAGATAAAAGTTCATTAGCCTATTCGGTTTCTCCTATTCGTATGGAAAGTTTAGAGACTGGTTATTTCGGTGGTTATATTGCCTGCTCTCCAGACAAGGTCGCAAAAGCTATTGATATGTTTCATATTGAATTTAATAAAATTAAAAACACGGCTGTTGGCACGAACGAACTTGAACGGGCAAAGAGATATTTAATTGGCCAGCACGATATCGGCTTGCAAAGAAAATCTTCAGTTTGTAACACAATTGCATTTGATGATTTTTATGGAAACTCGATTGAAGAATCGTTGAATATCGCTGCGACTTATCAAAAAATTACAGAAGAAGATGTTTTGCGTGTCTCAAAGAAAATTTTTGATACAAATTATATCGTTAGTATTGTGGGTCGCAAAGCCAGCTAACTGGATTAGCTAACAAGTCTAGGGCTAGCTAATAGTCGCTATAAGATAATTTTTTAAGCTAATTCAGCAAAAAACCGATATGATACATTATGGGATCATTTCTATTTATCTCACCAGAACAGCACTTTAGTGAAGAACTTAAAGAGGCCCTGTTGAGGCTAAAAATAAAATCACATCCACAAATAGAAACCTATCTTGTTCATATGCTTAAGCACTATTTAGATTCCAGAAATCTCTTTACTCCGTTTCAAAATGAAACAACCGAAAAGCCACCGCAGACTTTGGCGGAAATGTATTTAATCGCACTGAACTCAGACAGTCCAAAAAATAAAGAAATGATGAAGGTCCTAGCCGATCGGGCACTGTATTTATCAGGATTTTTTGGTGATTCACTTCACAAAAAAATGATTGATGTGGATTACTATGTTGATATGGGCTCTGCCGCTTATTCAAATTTATCTGTCTGGAGCAAAGAGGACAATTTAAGTTCAATTTATAAAACCTTTTCTAAGCGATTCACTGAATACGTCGACGTCCTGAATTATATGAGTGAAAAATCGTCTTTAAAAGCAGACGACAACGTCCTTAGTCTATATGAAAAATACTTAAAAACGGGTTCTGAGATGGCTCGTCATAAATTACAAGAACTAGGTGTTGTTGTGCCAAAAGAACAATTGAAAATAACCAAAGCCTAAGTTAAAACTAAGACATGAGCTTAAGTCATATTATTATTTTAGGAATTGTATTAGTCATTGCAGTTCCACCAGAAAAATTACCTGAACTGATGAAAAATCTAGGTCGGTTGTTGAATGACTTACGACGAAACACATCAGGCGTCTGGGATGAAATCAAAAAAGATGCATCAGTTGAGCCAATCAGTTTTTATAATACAAATACTCAAACCCCAGCTCAACCAATAGTGACTGCACCTGTAGTTGAAGCAGAGCCTGCAGAACCAATTACAAATCCTATGACTGAAAAAAAAGAAGATCCGAAAAATGACTCAAACACCTAGTCAAGATCCAGCAGATGAAAGAAATATGTCTTTGATTGAGCACCTAATAGATCTTAGAGCTTGCTTAACAAAATCAGCTTACGCTATTTTATTTGGAACGATTGCAGCTTGGACCATTAGTCAGCAAGTGTTTGATATTATTCGTGCGCCCATTCTGCCTTATTTGCCTAGTGGCGGCTTAGTCTACACAGGGCCGCTTGATAAATTTATGGCGCATGTGAAAATTTCGCTTATTGTTGGTATGATATTGTCAGCTCCATTTTGGCTATATCAAATTTGGAAATTTATTTCGCCGGCCCTCTATCAAAAGGAAAAAAGATTTGCAGTTGGGTTTATTGCTTTTGGCACAATACAATTTTTATTAGGAATCGCCTTTAGTTATTACATTGTTTTACCAATGGCTTTTAATTTTTTAATGCCTTTTGGCGGTGACGTCGATAAAGCGATGATCACAATTGATGTGTATTTAGGTTTTTTTACTCACACAGCTTTAGTTTTCGGGCTGGCTTTTGAAATGCCGGTGATCATTACTTTTTTAGGTATCATGGGTCTTATCTCTAAAAA
>JANOOI010000409.1:0-2358 GCA_031421235.1 Bdellovibrio sp. | reverse complement strand
TGCACCGTTCCCACCTGCAAATACAACAGCATCATAGTCTTTAATATTAACTTGGCTAAAAACCAAATCAGCCTTAACCGAAGAGTATTCTGTATTACGAACATCGGGATAGACATCACCAACATGTTTAGCTGCGACAGTAATTACAAAACTTGCTTTTTCAAAAATCTCTCTGGGCTTATAATGTTCTGGGGCCCAGAAGCCTTCGTTTACAATCATAAGAACACGCGGTGCTTGGTTGACTGCAAAAGCTGATGTGATGTTTAACATGATAGCTACAAACCCTAAAAATCTAATAAGTTTCATTCAATACTCCTCAGTATTAGTTATTAAATGGACTTGTATCTAAATTTTTGATATTAATATATTTTAATTATTAAATATTGGATATAAGTATTATAAATAGGTAGGATATGGATTTAGACCTTAATCTTCTTAAATGCTTTCAGGTTGTGGCTTTTAACGAAAGTATTTCGCTAGCCTCGTCAACACTGCACTTGTCGCAGCCAGCAATTAGTCTTCAAATTAAAAGACTCGAAGACCAAATCGGTCGACAGCTTTTTGACCGACACAATCGAGGCCTCATTTTAACAGCTTTCGGCAGACAATTTCTTGAAAAAACAAAGCATCTACTAGAGATCAAAAGTGAATTAGTTAGTCTTGTTGAACGCACCGAAGGTTTGCCGTCAGGAGGCCTTCGTGTAGGAACATACACAACTGCTTCCTCTTATTTACTAGCGGCATCAGCTGCTCAGTTTCTTTCAGAAAACAAAAAAGTGTCTTTGTCTTACGACTACTCAGAAAGCAAGTTACTATTAGAAAAAATAAAAGATTACCGCTTAGACTGCGCCATTCTTACAGGTGTTCCGTTCGATAAACTATTAAATTCAGACGTTTTTTTTAAAGACGAACTTGTGTTTGCTATTTCGACAAAACGAAACGAGTCAAAAATGAAACAGATCAGTCCGAAAGATCTTTCAAAGTTTGATTTTCTTTCTTATCCTTTAAGATATGACCTTTGTTATAAAACTGTTGAAGCTAAATTTGGAACCCATCTAAAAAAATGTCATGTGCCCATGGAGACAGAAAGTTTTGACACTCTTAAGCAAATGTTACTGCTAGGTGCTGGCGCTACGTTTATTCCCAGATACCTAATTGCGAATGAACTAGAAAAGGGGCTTTTAACAGAAATTCGTATTAACCAAGTGAAACTACCGATTTCTTTTTTCTTTGTTACTAAAAAGGATACGGAACTGTCAGCTGCAACCAAAAAGTTTAAAGACATAGTTCTGAGTCATTTTTTCATATAAAAATAGTCTAACAACTTTATGCATTTCAAAACCCACTTCAGCGATGACTTCCTTGAACAAATCACATATAAAATCATCATGATATTTGAAGACTGGGGACTGATTCCTTACGGCGAAGCCCTGCAAAAACAATTAAGTTATTTAGAAATACTGGATACAGCTTTATCAAAAGGTGAAGATCATCCAGGGTTTTTAATTTTTTGTACGCACCCAGCAGTTGTCACGACAGGTCGGCAAACAAAACCTGATGATATTTTTTCTTGGACAGGGGATGTGATTGAAATATCACGTGGTGGGCGTGCGACCTATCATGGACCGTCGCAAATCGTTGTGTACCCGATTATCAATTTAAAACAGGCACGTAAACAGCGTGGCCCGCAAGAAATTCGTGGTTATCTTCGTGATTTTGAAAAAGCCATTGTTTTGACGTTAAAAGAATTTGGTATTGAAGCCATTGGTAAAACCCCGCAAAAAATTCCTGGTGAACAAGCAGAAACTGATGAAACCGGTGTTTGGGTTGGATCACAAAAAATTGCATCGTTAGGCATCGCTGTCAAAAAATGGATGACCTATCACGGAGCTGCGATTAATTTTTTAGATGATGCTTCTGCTTTTGTAGGTATTAATCCTTGCGGCTTTAAAACTGAAACCATGATTTCTGTTCACAAAAAATATGAAGATTTAAATCTTAAAAAACCTGATGTTGAATCTTTTAAATCAATTTTGAAAAAACATCTTTTAGAAATTTTATAAGTAATAAGATTGATTTTTTATAGTTTATAAAAATAAATGTAAGCATAACCATCAGTTCCAGTATTACAAATTGCGACATCTGCGTTTCCAATGCCACCTGTTGCGTTAGCACCGGGCATCGCTGCAGGAGTCACTATTGAATGCGGATTTACTCCAGTACCATTTTGAAAAGTAGCTCCGACACCGTTGCAAACACCGCCACCACCGCCGCCACCTTTGGCAGATCCACCGCCTGTGTTTGCCATAGTTCCAGGTTGCGAACATCCAGGTCCTCCTGATCCAGACTGACCACCAC
>JANOOI010000408.1:0-3000 GCA_031421235.1 Bdellovibrio sp. | reverse complement strand
TTTCATCAATTAAAGATGTAATTTTTGGAAGTAAAATGACGTTCAAAAGTTTAGCGATAAAAAAGTAAAGTGCAGCGACTTGTAACTGATTAGGAAATATTTTAAGTAATACTATAGGAACAGCAAAATCCCAGGCTTGATCACCAGACCTGGTTAGCAAACGCCCAAGTAAAATTTTATATTGCAAAGATAATTGTTTCATTTTGTTTCTATTTTCCAGCTACTTCATAAAACTTCTGACAATATCAATCAATTCTTCGCCAACTTCTGAAGCCAGTTTTTTATCTTTAATCGTGTGCGCCATCAGTTCAAAATATGGTATAGGGGACTATATTACAACAAAAATACTTTTGACTATCAGGCCTCTTAACCACATATATATAGGTTCTATTTTTATGCATAAAATCAATTTAAAACAGCATTCTAAACTGACTTCCGTGCACGCAGCCAGCGGGCTAATAAAATTAGGAAATAATTTTTATATGATAGCTGATGATCAGCTATCATTAGCTGTATTCACATTAGATACCACTGATTCAATTCAGTTTGCAAAATTGGTTGAAGGCGTGCTGCCTGAAGATCACCGTGAAAGAAAAAAATCAAAACCCGATTGGGAATCCTTAGTCTGTCTTCGTTCTTTTAATAACTTGCATGAAATATTAGTTCTACCATCCGGGTCAAAACCCAATCGCACAGTAGGGGTGTTAGCAAAAATCAACGGCAGTGATTTACAGTCAGTTAAAAAAATTGATTTTGCATTATTGTACACTCATCTTGAAAAAACATTTCCAGATTTAAATATTGAAGGCGCAGTGGTAGCAGGTTCTGTTTTAAAAATATTTCAGCGGGGAAACGGGTCTTCAAGGCAGAATGCAATTATTGATTTAGATTTAAAAGGATTAATTGCAGATCTTGATAGTACGGGGATTATTTCAGCGGACCACCTTTTGAAAACCACGCACTATAATTTAGGAATTTTAGATAATGTTCCACTTAGTTTCACAGATGCATGTTTTTGCAATGATCAACTATTTTTTATTGCAGCGGCTGAGGCCAGTGATTCAACTTACGACGATGGCAAATACATAGGTGCGGTCTTAGGTTGTATTAATCAATCAGGAGAGATCATTTTTCAAAAAGAACTTCTTTGCGAACAAAAACCTGAGGGCTTATGGGTTGAAGTTAATGCTGATTCTAACACTGAAAGCTACTTCATTTATGTTGTCACGGATGCCGATGATTCAGAAATCAAATCGTCCTTGTTTGTTGGTGAATTTAAATTTTAGTCTCTGGCGACCCAGAGCGCCATTTTGCTTCAAAAGCGAAAATACTTTAACAACAGGCCAATTCTTAATTAACCTTTAGTTATGAATAAAGATATTCGCTGGGTACAAAGACTCGATAATTACACTTCAGCCTTGAAACAACTTCAGGCGGCTGCAGCTATTTCAAAAGAAAGACCGTATACAGATTTAGAAAAGCAGGGGATTATTCAGGCTTTTGAATTTACACATGAACTTGCTTGGAATGTCATAAAAGATTACTTCGAATATCAAGGTAACAGTTCTATTACGGGTTCAAGAGACGCTAGTCGTGAAGCCTTCCAAAAAAAGCTCATCGTTAATGGAGAAGTTTGGATGGAAATGATTAAAAGCCGAAACTTAACATCACACACATATAATAAAAATATCGCGAATGATATTGTTGAAAAAACAATTACTCAGTACTTGTCTGAATTTAACAACTTTCATCAAAAAATGGGTTCATTAAAAGTATGAGTTATCAATTTGGCCTAGCTGAAGAAGACATCAATAAAATCAATTCAGTTTTTTCGAAGTACCCAGACATCACAAAAGTTATCATTTACGGATCAAGAGCAAAAGGTGATTTTAAAGCCTCATCAGATATTGATTTATCTTTAGTGACTGAAAGAAAAGATGTTTCATTTTTATTTAAAATTGAAAATGAAATCGATGATTTGCTTTTGCCATATAAAGTCGATTTATCAATTTACAGCTTATTAGATAATGATAATTTAAAAGACCACATTAACCGAATCGGCCAAGTTTTTTTTAAGAGGTAAATATGCCAATTTCAAATTTTATTGATGTGACAGCTAAAAAAGGCTTTTTCGTGTTATTGACATTGTTTTTCACGTTTTGTGTTCAGGCTGCAGATGAAATTTATCCAGACTATTCTAATTTAGCTAAAACAGCAGCTAAAGAAAAATCAACTACAAAAACCCAAGACTATTTAAAACTCTACAAAAGTAAATACAAGTCATCAGCCAATGAAAGCTTAGGTGAGGGCTTTGCTATATTATACAAAGCTAAAGCGGACTACGTTCTTAAGTGGTTATCACAACAATCATCTGAGGAAAGAGCTGAGATCATTTCCAGTTCAAAATTTGGTTTTGAAAATGTTTATGGTGAGGCAACACTTTTGAAGCCTCCATTTAGTCAGCTCTTCGATCTGAATATAAAGACATTAAATGTTTCAGAGCATTTAATCAACAAACCTAACAACAAAGCATTCGGGCTGGTGGTAATAGCTCCAGGCAAAAAATATTTAATGCGTGAACGACTTTTCTCACGACTAGCTGAAAAGCTTTCTAAAAAGGGGTATATCGTTGTTCGATTTAATTGGTCTAAGTCAACACTGACTGATGAAAAACTTGAATTACAAAAAGCTTCAGAAGATATAAAAAATGTAACAGAATATTTTCAGAATAAATTCAAATTTAAATCAGATAAAACAATATTGATTTCTAAAAGCTTTTCGACAAAGGCGTTAGATTTATCAATTCAGTTAGCTAAAACACACGTGTTGCTGACGCCTAATTGCTCTGTTGAAGCTCCGTTTGAAAAGACCTACAATAGAATATTAATGAACTTTGATGTTTTAACTCATGTCATTATTTCGAATGAAGACCCGTATTGCGATGTCAGGCAAATCTATAGGACTTTAGAGCAAGCTAAAGTCCTACCTCGTATTATGACC
>JANOOI010000407.1:0-5431 GCA_031421235.1 Bdellovibrio sp. | reverse complement strand
CTGATGTAAAATGGGCGTTATTATACCGTGCACGGTATAGCATATCGAATTCCGTTTTTAGTTCAGTATAAATGGCACCAGCAGCTTTGCGTGTAGGTAAATCCATATGGCTTTGAACTTTTTTTAACATTTCTTCTTCTTCTTCAATATGATGCTCAACAAGTTCAGCCAGAACTTTGACTTTAGCGTTCCATTTATCATCATCAGCTGTGGCGTTAATTTCATGAATCAGGTTTTCTGCAATAGCATGTTCAGTATCACCTTCAAAACTTTCTACTCGTAAATCTTTTATTTTTTTCATCTCGACATACAAACTTTTTTCTTCTGCTTTTGCATGTGATACCAAAAGTGGTACAAATTGTTCTAAGGGACCTTCTTTTTGTGAACGTTCAATTTCGCCATCTTTAAGCGTTTCTATAAGTTTTTTCAATGGTATATGATCACGAAGAATAAGTTCGATAACATCTTCGGCGTTCATATTGAGTTTTTCATCTCTAAGTATTTTTAAATCATTTTTTTTAGTTAATTCAATTTTGTTTTTCATTTTTTTCCTTTAATGCATTTTTAATACGACTTTAATACATTCGTTTTTTTGATCGTTAAAAGTTTTATAGGCCTCTGCGCCTTGATCGATCATAATCCGATGTGTAATCACAAATGAGGGATCAATTTTATCAGCAAGAATGAGATTAAGAAGTGGCTTCATATATTTTTGCGTGTGCGTTTGACCCATTTTAAAAGTAAGCCCTTTACCAAATGCAATTCCGAACGGAAAGTGATCTGCATAACCTGCATATAACCCCGGAACTGAAACTGTTCCCCCTTTTTTACAGGCCATAATCGCAAGCCTTAAAGCTTCACAACGATCACTGACAAGACCGACAGCCGCTTCTACGCGGTCAAGCGTAGCCGTAAATGATGTGCCATGAGCTTCAAGACCAACTGCATCGATGCATGAGTCTGGCCCTCGTCCGCCCGTTCTAGCTTTTAATTCATCAATGAGTGCATCAGCATTTTCGTAATTAATTGTTTCAGCCCCGCTTAGAGCTGCCATATTTAAACGGCTTTCAAAATGATCGATTGCAATCACACGTTCAGCACCTAGTAAAAAAGCACTTTTAATACACATTTGCCCCACGGGGCCAGCGCCCCACACAGCAACTGTGTCGCCGCGTTTAATATTGCAATTTTCTGCAGCCATGTAACCAGTAGGAAAAATATCACTTAGAAAAAGAACTTTTTCATCATCGATCCCTTTTGGGATTACCAAAGAATTAGTATCTGCAAAAGGAACACGAATGTATTCGGCTTGGCCTCCGGCATAACCACCCATCATATGTGAAAATCCGAATGCTGCGGCACCCGCTTGTCCATAAAGTTTATCCGGAATAATTGCGTTAGGATTTGAATTATCACAAGCAGAGAATTCATCTTCTTTACAATGATGACATTTGCCACAACTGATATCGAATGGAATAACAATTCTGTCACCGACTTTAAGTTTTTTGACCAATGGTCCAATTTCGACAACTTCACCCATTGTTTCGTGACCTAAAATATCACCTGCTTCCATAGTTGGAACATACCCATCGTACAGGTGAAGATCTGATCCGCAGATAGCAGCTGATGTGACTTTTACAATGGCATCCCCGCTAGATAAAATCCTTGGGTATGGCACATTCATCAGTCCAACTTTTTTCTTTCCTTGCCAAGTTAATGCTTTCATTAATTTATTCTCCTAATGTTTATATGAATTTTCTGCATCTTCGTCGCGACCGCTCGTTTGACCTTCTATTGTAGCGATTTCTCCAGTTTCTAAATAGCACTTCAACCGACGAAGATTTATAAATGCCAACGACTTTGAATCTTCGCCAGATATTTTTGTAATCATTTCTGTTATTTTTCCGCCGGGAATTTTGAAATCAAACATAAGGCTAATAACTGTGCCTAAATTTTCCGGGGCTGGTGAAAACCAGATCGTACCTGAAGTTTGAACTTGTGAACTTTCTAAACTTTTCCAAGAAATCATTTCACCCGGGCGTTCAGAAACAATTTCAGCAGCCCATTCGGCTGTGAAATCTCTAACTTCAACTGTCCAATGAGATCTTTTTTCTGATGTGACTTCAATTGACTTTATATCTTTCATAAATAATGGAAGGTTCGTAAAATCTCTGAAGAATGTATATGCCACTTCTGGTGGTACACCTACAGTCACCGAGAAATAACTTGTATCATCATCATGATAACGACCATTTTTTAATGGCCTATTGGATCGTTTAATTTTTTGTTCAAATATTTCGGATCTATTTTCTGGTTTATTTATATAGTTCATTAAATTAATCTCCTTAAGTCGTGTTATCGAATCTATGCAATCTATAAACCAAAATGATATTTTCAAAAATTTTTCTTACACAAAATGTGTGGCAGCCAATATGCATGAAGTAATCATTGCGCTGTGAAAATACTTTAAACGTACATTATTGCCACATTAAAAGAGTACATAAGTCGCATAAAGAAAAAATCATATTGCTAAAAAATAAAATAGAACATGAGTGCGCAATGTGCTGATGTTAAAAAAACAAAACAGGAGATGATTATGAACAAACAACAAAGTCCAAGTTCGAACGCAAAAAAAGAAGCAACAAATACAAAAGATCAATCTGCAAAGCAAGACGATAAAAATCGTTCTTCTAGCAGTAGCTCTTCTTTAAAAGAAGGATCAAAAAATTCCCAAAGCACAGACAAACGTCAAAGCAGATAAGCCATCTGAAGATGAGCTTCTGAGTGGCTTATCGTATTTTCAGGTCGAGCTAGAATTGAAGTCATTTTTTCTTCAATTCTAGCTCGTTTTCTATAACTAAATTGTAAGTTGTATTATAAAAAATAAAATCATTGTTAGCGGTAACTGGCTTATTTACTTAGGTCATATGCTTATTGCCGCAAATGATATTTAGAATCTTTTTCGTTGTACATTACATCAGGATACATTTGTTCTTCAGGGTGTCTTTCCGCATCAATATCTTTAGGACGTTCCCTGTATTTGTCATTTTTTGACTTTAAATGAATTCTTTTTTTTATGGCTTCGATTATGTTTTGATAAAATTTATTTTTGACCATAGAACCCCCTCATATTTCGATGCAAGAAAAGGACCAAGAGTAAGCTAAGGGAAATAAATTATATTCTCGTTGTTGTAGTTGTAACAAACTGAATCGACGCCAGGTGCAAATTCTTTTGAATTATCTGCAACTATCTTTTGTTCCCCGTTTGGCAATAAATTATAATTCGTAATTAATGATTCAATTCTATATTTTGATTCTTTTACATTAGACAAAATATATTCAACGCGGTCATTCGGGGACTTCAGCGGTACAATGGCCAGTTTCGGATTTTTATTAAATGTGTGTTTTTTTATTTGAATATGAACTCTTTTTTCAATCAGCTTTGAATCGCTAAATACAAAGCTCATTAGCCCACAATTGTAATAATCTTCAACACTCAATGCTTCCAATTTTTTCTGTAAAATTTGATCTTGAATATCATGTGTAGTATTTATGTCAGCGTAAATTTTAAGTCTATTTTTTTTGACATCCCATGAAATGCCCAATGGCGAATTATCAATGATATTTTTTTCCAAAACTATTTTTTGCTGTTTGCATAAATCAAGAATCAAATTTCTTGGTGTGGACCCCACAGCAAAAGTCCCCAACGCTAATCTAGATGAATTGACGTTGTCTTTGCTGACTGCATGACTAAAAAGACAATTGGGAAATACAGCTCCATCGGGATATTTTCTTTCCATTTTATGAGTATTTTCAAATCCGGTTTTTATGATTTTTTTTTCTAACAACGTCAGGTGCGCTTCAAAGTTGTAAAACTGCTTGCAGTGCCATTTGTAATACCTATCTAAAAATGCCGGCGCAAATTCGACTTCATCAAGTTTATAAGCCTTTCGTAAGGCAAGACTTCCAAAAGCGAGATTCGGTAAAAAATTTAGAGAAAAATAGAATAATCCTATTTTTGAAACGAATTGACGGCGATTCAAAAATTCAAATTTCATACAGCAACATCCTTTTTTGATTTTTTATAAAAAGCTTTGGTTGTATATCGTGCCATTAATTCAACTATAATAAAAATTGGGATGAACAAGAGTTCAAATCGCCAGGTTTCTTTCGCTATCCAAAAATCTACTGTTGATAATGCTGCAATTGCAACTAGATGATATACATAGCACAGTCCGAAATTGACTGACCATTGCAATTGGCTTACCCAACGAAGTAATCGAAATTGACCTAAATATTGATTGATCTTTAAATCTAAACTAAGCCTAACTAAAAAACTGAGCCAGATAAACTGACTCCAAAATGCCGCTGCAGATCGTCTGTGCACGAAGCAAGCAAAATTTTCTGCGTAGGGAGTGTGAAAGTAATCGCCTATATTTTTAAACGTTAGTAGTAAAATAAAAAACCATGCAGCGAATTCTAATTTTGAAATTTTAGCTAAACTAACATTCATTAATTTACCCAAATAAAAACATAGCCAAGTCAAACCAATCCAAGGAAAAATCGGCCACATACCTTGTCCTGTTGAATCGCACGCTCCTAGCAATGCGTCTTTGAAATAACGTGATAAATTTAATTGCGTAAATACAACTGTTGAATATTCCCACACGGAAATTGAAAGTAAAACTGCCCCAAGACCTGCCAACGTGATCATCATTTTTTGACTATTGCGGACTAAATAAAGAGTTCCAAATGCGACAAATAAAAAAGAAAAAATATCCCATTCTAAATTAAATTTAAATACATGATCACCCCAACCAAAAGCTAAGACAATATGACCAGCTAACAAAATGACTAACAATTTTTTCCATTTGTGATCACTTGACGTTGTATACCCGTGCAAAAAAGTTGTTATACCCACTATAGCTATACCTGCAAATGCAAAAGTACGCATGTAATAATCGGAAAAATACTTGAAATAAAAAAAACTGAGATAAGCTGGTACGTCTGGCTCGTAATACACCATATCAACGAAATGAAATCCTACGATCGCTAAAATACAAATAAATCTGATAAAATCTATCCCTATGAATCTAGCTTTCACTGCTCTTTAGTCTCCAACGAAATAGGTCTAAAAACAGAGTTCACATAATCTAATTTTATCACCGGAGAATTGCAGTCCTCTCCGATAGGTCTTAGGTTTACAAAAGCCGAATTACTAAGAAGTTTGTTATCTTTAAGTTTTTTAAAGTTGAACTTTAATTTTGGTTCTTTTTTTACGCGAACTGCAATAAATGGATCGTAAAATCCAAATGCAATGCTATTTTCAAAACCAGCTTCAGTTAATGTGCTGTAAATTATATCGACATGACTTGGGTGTTTCATTTTATAATTTTCAGACATCAAGCAATTTAAAGTGTCTAACGGAAAA
>JANOOI010000406.1:0-1922 GCA_031421235.1 Bdellovibrio sp. | reverse complement strand
AAAGCGCTGCAAACATTAGTCGCTTCATCTAAAGTTTCTTCAAGCTTTTCTTGTGCAGATTTACAAGCTTGTTTTGCTTCACTTCTCTCCTCACGTGCCTCATCGTCTTTTCTTAATTTTTCTTCATCTTCCAAATTTCGTGGATTGCCAAGATTTATTGTGGGCTGCGTATTTTTGCTTCCTGTCTCACCCCACGATATCATTGTGAGACACATGACCAAGAAAAATATGACAGGTGTAAACAGTTTTATAGGTGAAAATGATTTCATTTGAATTTCTCCCTTTATAAGGTTTATTCAGCAATACAGAAGCCAAAATTTGTTACTCATCTATTAGTTTGACGCTTCATTATGAGACTGTGAATTTAAATTTGTTTTATCGTAGGCTTAGGTCTGGTCTGGGTGTTTATATTCTACTGAGAAACAGTTAGTCTAATAGATATGGATTTTAAGCGAATTTTCCCCATAGTCGATTTCAATGAAAAATATAAGTTTAGTCATTGTTTCACGACCCAAGAATTTTTAATTCAAGTCGTTGATATCTATTTTAATGATATGGATTCACGGATTCGCGAAGCCTGCTTATCTGTTTATATGGCTTACCGCGATCATTATCCCAGCTATCTTGTCTATTTAGATCAAGAACGTATTGAAAGACTTAATTTTGATATTCAAAAGTCATCGGGTAAAATCATAAAACTACGTCGAATAGTTTTATCTCAACTGTCAAAGGTCGCTTAGTGATAACTTCAGATCAGTATCAAAACTTTATTGGTCGGGTCGTTGATGAACTAGAAGGTGACTGGTTGGTTATCGGTGGATCACTTCTAGCGATGATTAATTCAGAATACAGAGTAACTAGCGACATTGATATTTGTCCGATTGATGAAATGACCAATGAAAAAAGACTGCATTTGATGGATATAGCCGATCAGCTAGAATTACCGATTGAAGCCATAAACCCTGCAGCTGATTTTTTCGTAAGACAAATTCCTAATTGGAAATCATCAATTGTACTGATGAAAAAAGGAAAAAAAGGTCAGCTTTACAGGCCAGATATTGAATTGTATTTTAATTTGAAGTTTTCAAGACTATCTGAATCTGATGTTGAAGACTGTATTCTTTTTTTAAATTGGCATTTGAAAAGTCATCTCAAGTTTAATCAAAATGCACTTATGAGCCTAGTTCTTGAAAAAGAAAAGTCAGTTTTAAAACCAGAGGTAAGAATCTTACTGGAAAAGCTTAAAAAACTTTTAGAGACATAGCGGATTATTTGCTTCTAAGTTGTTCTAAAATTTTATTTAACATCTGCTGTATTTCTTTGGTTTCTTCTTTGTAGTCTTGATTTTTATCTGTAGCGTATTTAGATAATAACCTGCGAACAGCCTTCTTAACTTCGGCATCAGATGTATTTTGCTCAATTTTAAACTTATTTTTGAAATCTTCGATTGATACATTATCCCCATTAGTTTTCTTAATAGATTTAATTTTATTAATTTCATCTTGATCTTTTACAGGGTCAAAATTATTTCTAGACTGTCGTTTTTTTGATTCGTTAATTTTGATAGTATTAAGATTTGGTGTTTGTTTGCCTTGAAGCAATTTATTACTATATACAACAGCTTGCTTTAAAGTTTTCTCGTTGGGTGTTGCCACTTTTCCAAGTTTTAGTTTTTGAACTGCAAGACGAATAACTTTAAAACCTATACCGCCCATGATTAAGCCAGTGCCTTTATTAGCAATTTGATTACATATTTCTAGAACGGCACCTTTAGGATTAAGGCACATGAATTCAGAGTCGTGCTCTCGTAATTCGCTTACAAAAGCAGAATACATAGCATTCAGTGTTTTCTGTGGCTCACGTACCAAAGCAGAACTTAAATCTGCAATTGTCGACATCACTGCAGCACGGTAGGCGGGGTC
>JANOOI010000405.1:0-2318 GCA_031421235.1 Bdellovibrio sp. | reverse complement strand
TTAGAACAGGTTCCCGACGAAGTGTTTTCTCAGAAAATGGTCGGCGATGGCTTAGCCATCGAACCCACAGATTCAACTCTTTATTCACCTGTGAATGGAACCATTGAATTTATTCATCCCTCAAAACATGCCGTGACTATTAAATCAACTGACAAATCAAGTGAAGGCATTGAATTACTTATACACATTGGTATCGACACTGTTCAGTTAAAAGGCGAAGGCTTTAAAGCATTAGTCAAAGCTGGCGATGTTGTTTCGATCGGTGACAAACTAATCGAATTTGATTTTGATTTCGTATCTAAAAATGCCAAGTACTTAATGACTTTAGTTTTAGTGACTGGGGCTGAAAAATATCAGTTCAATTTTGATTCTTCATTAGATTCAGGACGAAAAATCAATTTTGTCCAAGCTAAAAAATCAGTTTTATTTGAAGTTGTTGAAAAACCAAAAATACAAACAGCAGCTAACAACGCTCGCCAGCCAATTTATTCAACAGAAAACTTTTCATGCGAACTACACACAGGTCTTCATGCAAGGCCCGCAGCCAGTATTGTTCAAACCGCTAAACAATTTGATTCCGATATTTTTATTATTAAAAATAATCAAAATGCGAACGCAAAAAGTGTTGTTTCAATTTTAGCTTTATCTGTTGGACATTCTGATTTGATCAGTATCGAAGCCCAAGACAGTGATCCAGTTATCGCCAAAAACGCTGCTGAATCAATTAAAACTTTAATTCAATCAGGTCTTGGAGAATCGCTTAAAGCGGCTGCCAGCGTTTCTGGCAATGCCACAGGCAAAACTTCTGTTAAAGCAAAAGAGAAATCAATACTCACTCCGCAAAAAATGAATCGTCCGAAAAATTCATCACCGAATGAATTTTATGGCGTTACTGCATCCCCTGGTCTTGTTTTTGGTGAAATCAAACAATTGAAATTACAAGATATTGTTGTTGAAAAGCCTTCTGAAAAAGCTAAAGCAACACAAAATCCAGATCTAGAATTATCAAAATTTAATGCGGCGATGGCCACCGCACAAAAAGATTTATCAGAAATTTTGTCCAAGCTAAAATCTAAAGCTGATGAAGATAAATTAAATATTTTTAAAGCCCATTTGGAGATCCTTGCTGACCCTGAAGTTTTAAGCTCGACACAAAATAAAATTAAAAATGGCTTAACGTCTGAATACGCCTGGCAAGAAAGTATTCGTGAAATTAAAACCATACTTCAGTCTTTGCAAAACGAAGTCATGGCAGGCCGTGCCCATGATTTACATGATGTTGGTCAGCGGGTTCTTAAAATCATGATGGGTATTAAATCTGAAAATCCACTTTTACATTTGGATAAGCAAAAACCTGTTATCTTAGTTGCACAAAGCCTGACTCCGTCAGATATGGCATTTATGAATGCAGAAATTATTAAAGGGCTTTGTACCGTTGAAGGTGGCGCTAGTTCTCATGTGGCTATTATTGCAAGATCAATGGGGATTGCTTCAATCGCCGCTGTCGATTCGTCATTGTTAGCAATCGCTGATAATACCCCAGCCATTCTTTACGGCCAAAAAAGCTATCTTAAAGTGCAGCCAAACGCTGGTGAAATTGACCGTGTACAAACAGAAATTTTTAAACAAGACCAAAAATTAGTTGATAACAAAAAATCAGCTGGTGAACCTGCTGTAACACTTGACGGAGAAACAATTCATGTTTTTGCCAATGTTGGCAAGTTACCTGAGGCCATGGATGCTGTCATCAATGGCGCTGAAGGTGTTGGTCTTTTACGTTCAGAATTTTTATTTTTACACCGCGCAACGGCACCCAGTGAACAAGAACAACTGCAAAAATACCAAGATATCGTTTCAGCACTTAATAATGACCAGACCGAGCGTCCTGTCATTATCCGCACACTTGATGTAGGCGGAGACAAACCCCTTACTTATTTACCGATGCCCGCTGAAGAAAACCCGTTCTTAGGTGTTCGTGGTTTAAGATTGTCATTACAATCACAAGATATTTTCAGAACGCAGTTAAGGGCTTTGTTGCAGGTTAAGCCTATTTCTGCTTTACAGATTATGTTTCCCATGGTGACAACACTTTCTGAATTAATAGAAGCTAAAAAAATTCTTAAAGAAGAATGTGATCAATTAAATATCCCACAAATATCAACAGGCATCATGATCGAAGTTCCATCGGCTGCGCTCATGGCTGATGTGTTAGCCCCGCATGTGGATTTCTTTTCAATCGGCTCGAACGATTTGACTCAGTACACGTTGGCTATTGACCGTGGTCATCGTGATTTGGCCGCTATGGCTGATGGTCTTCA
>JANOOI010000404.1:0-3631 GCA_031421235.1 Bdellovibrio sp. | reverse complement strand
TACGTCATCCAGATAAAAAGCGGTATTTAATCACACGCTGCGATAACCTATAACTGCTCTTTTAATTTCTAGCAAAATCTAAAGATTTACTTTTTATTTTTTCTGGCAAAACCAATGGAAATCCTACAGGTAAAGATTTTTTATTCATAGCTTTTGTAAAATAAATATGAGGATTATATTTTTTAAATTTTTTCGAATCGTTTTGAAAATACTTAAGAACTTGTTTCTGAGTCATTTTTTTTGTTGTGACGGCTCGATTCATTTTCAAGGGTTCAGATTTTGTTAAGCTTTGTCCGAAAAAACTCTGTGCTTCTTTTTCGACTTCTAAAACAGCTAAAAAACATGCGTAGAAATTCTCAGAAGCAAATCCCCAAGTTTTTGTGACCTCATCAGATTCAATCAAATCAGGAAGATGGCCTGAGTTATTCTTTAAGACCATTTTTTTGACACCATATAAACCATGATTATAGGCCGAAACAGCGAGTGGCCATTTTTTTAAACCTTGGTAATTAGATTTCAAAATATCCGCAGCTAACAAAGTTGCATAATAAGGGTGATTTCTTTTATCATACAAATCATGCATGTAGCCTTTTGGCTTTGCGACGAAAGGCATAATTTGCCAAAGACCGCTAGCGCCAACTTTAGACTGTGCATTCACATTAAACGAACTTTCGACAAACACTAAGCGTGTCAGTTCAATCGGCAGCTGTTTGCCTTTAAAAACTTTTTCCATCATTGGCAAGTAGCGACCAGAAACAAATAGCGCATTCTGCATTCTTTCTTTAAGACCCATTTGTAATCGAATCTGCTTTATGTCTTTAATTTTCCATTTTTGTGCTATTTGTTCACGTTCATTATCAATTACTTTTTTTATGACTAAATCTTTTTGTTTAAGTGTAAGCGACTTATTATTTTTAATCTTTTGAAGATTAATTGATCCTAAAACTACATCAGGATGATGTAGTAAATGAAATAGACCTTCATCAACTGAAACTTCAGCGTAAATTTGTTTCCAAAAGTTGACTCGCTCACGCATTTCTATTGGGACTTTAAAAACTGAATTTTCAGGCAAAGTTGAAGACCATGTCTTTACTAACGCGTTTGCAGAAAAAGGATAGAAATGTAATATAGAAATTAACAGTATAAAAATCTTAATAAATATATTAATCATTCCTCTGATTGTAAGATATGTTCGATAATTTGATCAAAGCATTCACGCACTTTAGGCTCCTCTTGTGGACCATTGTACAGAAAACTGAAAATATAGACTTGGCCGTTCGAATGGCCAGCGTAGCCCGCCAAAGTGACAACCCCGTCCAAATAGCCCGTTTTAGCGCGCACATAGCCTTCTGTGACAGGGCCCTTCATTCGCTTTTTTAAAGTGCCGTCAATTCCCGAAATGGGTAGTGAATCCAAAACCACAGGAAAATATTTAAAATTATTTTTTAGAATACTTAACACAGCATTCATAGCCTGAGCTGAAATTTTGTTATCACGCGAAAAACCTGACGGATTTTTTATCGTGAATTCTTCTTTTTTAAGACCGATATCTAACAAGTCCTGATTTAATGTTGAAATTCCTTTTTTCAAAGTTGCTGGCTTTTCACCTTGATTTACTGAAATGTTTTTAACCAACATTTCAGCAACAAAATTATTCGAAAATTTATTCATATCAGCTAAAATTGCCGATAGATTTTTACTTTCAAAAGTAGCTACTTTTTTAGCTGACTTCGATACCCGACCTGCTTTAATTTCTCCACGAACGGTAATTCCGCGCTGTTTTAAAAAGGCTTTTAAGTTTTCGCCAGACCAAAGATCTGGTGTTGATACATTTTTATAGTATGCTTTTTCTGCTTGGCCTTTGGTGACTTGGCCCGAAACAATTATTTTTCGTTTAGCTTGATTCACATCAATAACGAGATCTTTGGTTATTTGACCCGACTTGATTTGAGTTTTGTTTTCTAATTGAAAATAATTACTTTCTGGATCTAGTACAACGAGGGCTTTATTGGCCCCTATAGCAATACCTGACACATAGATATTAATCGAATTCCAATTAAAGCTCATAGCCCCTACAGGAGCATCGTAAGATCTATCAACACGAACTGATTCACGTGACTGATCGAACCTGACAGTATCAAATAGACTATCATCAACAATAATATCACCGTTAATTGTTGTAATTTGTTGACGACTAAATTCATTAACTAGAAACCATAAATCTTCTGAAACGAAACTTGGATCACCGCCGCCAACCAGATAAAGATTTTTTCCGTCATGAAAAAGTTCTGTTCTAAATCGATGGTCTTGCGGAAAATTTTTAAGCACTGAATACGTTGTTAGTAATTTAGTAATTGATGCTGGAATAAACAGTTGTTCGTTATTTAGCTTAAAAAGGTCTTGCCCGTTGGCATTAATTTCTATTCCTAAATGAGTCGGATTTAATTTATGTTTTTTTATAATGTCATCTATCTGCTTATCACGCACGGCAAAAGTAACTGGACTTAAGTTTAATATCAAAAAAAATGTTAATATCTGTTTCATTTTGTAAAGTGTATCTGCAAAATATCAATATGAAAACTAAAGATTGGTTTGTTGTCCTGTTTACACTTGTTTTGACCATTGCTGTAGATCAAATTACGAAGTTTTATGCTTCAGACATGAAAGAAGTCTGGTTTGGACCAGTTCATTTTATTTTGATTCACAACGAAGGCGCCATGTTAGGACTGTTCGCAAACCTACCCGCTTTTCTTAGAATTGTGACCATTTCAACAAGCGGTTTTTTTGTATTTAGTCTTTACGCTTTTCTGCAATACATTATACCGTTGAAACTTCTTCAGTTACGTGTTGGTTTATCACTTTTAGTTGGCGGTATTATTGGTAACGTTATAGATCGAACTTATTTCGGTTATGTGATCGATTTCATTGGTTTTCAAATCGGAAAGTTTCATTCTCCAATTTGGAACTTAGCCGATATGATTCAGTGGGTGGGCTACATAACGATTGTTCATACTTTGATAAAAAATCACAGCAAAATTTGGCCAGATAAAAACTCGCGAAGTCAGTTTTGGGTGAATAAAAAATTCCAGTTGAAATATGCTTTTATATTTATTGGATCCGGTATTCTTATTTCATTAATTAGTTTGGTTTTTTCATACACGTATTTTAAAATATCAATGACTGAATTAGGTGTTTATCAAACCCAGTCGGGTGAAAAATACACGGAAGCTTTTTTGTATTCTTATTTAATTTTAACCCTGACTTTTTCAGTTGCTTTATTCATTTTTGCGAAGTTTATTTCGCATCAAATCGCTGGACCTATCTATGCATTTGAAAGATATTTTACGCAAATATTGGATCAGAAAGAATTGGGCTATAGCCACAAGCAACTTAAGCTCAGAGCTGGGGATGATTTTAGGCATCTTGAAAAACTAGCAGACAAAATATTTTTAAAAATTCAAGCTGCCCAAGAATTAGAAATTGCACTAAAGAATAAAATTCCTGAAGATGATCCTACAATCATAAAAGACTAAAAAACAGTACCTAAAAACTAATTTTACTTAAATAAAATCTTTTTCTTTGCTGATCAATGTCACAAATCGCATTTACGTAGTCGCCGTCAGGGTTTCTA
>JANOOI010000403.1:0-4502 GCA_031421235.1 Bdellovibrio sp. | reverse complement strand
CTGTCAAAAACAACAACTGTACCAGTCATAATCGAATACCCACAGAATCAATTCAGCGTAAATCGAACAAAAAAATATATCAGCGAAGCCCAGTCTGAAAAGCTTTGGACAACAACAAAATGGCTGAAGCTTGACCAATACTCAAAAACACTTTTTGGATTTAAATCAGCGTTCCGGGGGCCTTTGTTTCTAAATGAGAAAGGGTATCGGTCACCCGAAGATGAATTGCTAAAATCAATTGAAGTTCTTTTTTCAGAATCAAAAGACTACACAGAAAAATTTAAACGTCATCCGCAGTGTCAGTTCCTAGCTAGAACAAGATGGCTGAAAAAAGTTCTTACTGTTGATGCTAAAGACTTAGTTGATTGTAAAGAGCGTAAAAAATGGAAAAAAGAATTGAATGCTCAAGCGGTTAGTCTTATTTTTGCCGCGGCAGATTTAGGAAATCCTGCCTCTAGCTTTGGGCATACTTTTTTAAAAGTGTTAAATCCACAAAATGCTAAAAATAAAGATCTGATTGATTACGGCGTAAATTACGCGGCAGATGCTGATGAAACAGACATGCTGTACGCAATGAAGGGCCTATTCGGATTTTATGGTGGTCGGTTTACGATGCTGCCTTATCATCAGAAGCAGCGTGAATATATTAATTTAGAGGGCCGTGACATCTGGGAATATCAATTAAATCTAACAGCTGATGAAACTGACGAATTGGTTGATCATTTGTTAGAATTTGAAAACTCAACGGCACCGTATTTCTTTTTTGATGATAATTGTTCGTACAGGTTATTAAGATCCATCGAAGCGGTCAGGCCAGAACTGAATCTAGCGAATCAATTCAAGCATTTTGTGATCCCAATTGATACAGTTAAAAAAGTGGTTGCTGAAAATGATTTGGTCATTACCAAAAAATTCAAAAAATCAGTGAAGACAGATTACTTAGAATCGTATGTCGACTTAAATACGGAACAAAAAACAGCAGTTAAAGATGTTATTCAAAATAAATTAGATCTTGAAAAAACAAAGTTCACTCCTAAAGAAAAAGCTGAAGTTTACGAAACAGCTATGAAGTATTACGCAATTCAAAGCTTTAAAGACGGTAAAGATTACGAAAGTGAAAAGTATGATTTATCAGTGAACAGGGCAGTCTTAGGTGCTGTGACCCAGCAAAAACAAACAGATCCACCGTTTGCTCCTGATCAAAGTCATGATTCGTCTGCAGTTTACATTGGTGGGGGGTATAATCAAAAATCTGAAACCAATTTTTATTCTTTTAAATTCAGACATGCTTTTCATGACTTAGAACAAGTGGATTTAGGCACAGTCAAATTAAGCCATGTTGAATTAGCTGGTTTTGATTTTAGATACGATGAAGATCTAAAAAAAACCACTTTGCATGATTTTACTTTTGTTAGACTGATGAACACAAATCCGGCCAACGAATTAGAACAAAATATTTCTTGGAAAATCCACGCGCACTTACAAGACCCTTACAGACCCGCAATCGATACAGGTGGTGGGATAAGTTATGACTTGGCCCAAAACCTAAGGCTTACTTCATTTATTTCTGGGGGCTATTCTACGCGGGGCTATTTAACAGATACAGATGAAGAATTTCATCAATTTTATCTGGGCCCTGAATTACTATTTATTTATCGTCCGATAAAACCTGTGGGTTTATCGCTCACAACAGGTTATTTCGGGCGCCTAGAAGAAAAATCATTTTTAAGAACAGTTATAAAACTGAATTATCAAATCATCAGAAATTCTGATTTACAAATCGATTGGCAAAATCAAAATCAAGAAACGCAAATCCGATGGGTACAGAACTTTATTTTTTAGTTATTGAGACGAAGTGCTACGCTCTTGGTTACCAGAATATCCAATAGCATCGACATCTTTGGTATTTTTATTATACATGATCGAGATTCCATTTTTTTCATCCCTTATTCGAGCAATACTTGAAATATGGCACGGCAAAGAATATATGTCGGGTAGTTCTATGAAAGAAGTTTGACCGAAACTAGATGTTGCACCATCAAGTTTAGATTCTTTCTCTCCTTCTATGGGTATCCACATATACCTATCAAGTAGATTAGTAGTGGTATTAATGTATATTGAAGCTCGCTGATATTTAGTTTCTTTGTCGTTATAGATTAATGCTTGATCCGTGCCGTCACGGTTATCTATTTCATTTGGCTGGCCAAATTTATTGATGATGTCTTCTTTTGTTGCTGAACTTATTTTCATTTCGCGTAAGGATTGGTAAGTGAGAGTATTTTTATTTTGGGTAATGCACGAGCTTAATAAAATAAATATGATTAGATAAGTAAGCTTAAACATTATACGAGTTCCTAGCTTTGACTACTTAGATGAAGTATTACGCTCTTGATTACTGAAAAAAGCAATAGCATCAACATCTTTAGTTTGTTTGTTGTATAGTATAGTAATTCCATTTTTTTTATCAACTAATTGAACCATAGATGAAATATAATGTGCATTTGCTGAAGCTGGATCTGCGAACTCTTTAAAAGATCTTACATCCAGGCCAGAAAGTGCTCCATCAATTTCGGATTCATTTTCGTCTGGGAATGGAACCCATGCGTATTCGGTAACTAGATTCGTAGTTGTACTAATGTTTATCGAAGCTCTGTGATATTTTTTTACTTTATCATTGTAAAGCAAGGTTTGATGATTTTTTCTCAAAATTGTTTCATTCGGCAGGCCGAATTGGCGAATCACATCTTCTTTTGTAGTTGTCTTGAAATTAAAACTTTTCAATGTTGAATAGTTCATGCTACTTTTTGTTACTTGCATTGCGCATGAGCTTAAAAAATATATAGATATAATGGCGAAAAAATAATTCATTGTTAATTCCTATCTTTGGTTTTATTAGGATATTTTTTATAAAACCAATTATATATTTTAGGTGATATCTCTTTTAGCTTAACAGAATTATGGATAAAATGTTCAAGATTATTAGCATAATCCTCTTCGGCTGATTCAATGCCATCAGGCTCTATATACCCTTTTCGCGTGGCAACCAATAAACTTTACCTGATTTCACCTCAGTGTGCCATTCAGCAGCTATACGATAGTCTAGCTTTTCCTCTTTGGTTAGTGCTGCATAATGTTGATGCGCAAACTCATGAGCAACTATACGGCTTAAATTTCTATTTCTAGAAAAAGCCTCATCATAAAGTACAATTTCTGCTTTATCAGAATTTGTAGCTGGATTTGAAATATCTTTAGATTTTTGCAATCTGTATATGCCATTAATTAAGATAGATTTTAAATAATCAGGTAGGCCCTCGATGGCTTCAATAAGTCTATTAATTTCCTCTGTGGTCCATTTCTGAGATTTTTCAATCTTATGAGGCCATTCAGTTGGTAAACCGTCTTTGATAATCTTATTAAAATCATAACCTGAGGTCAGCTTTTTACAATGAGTAACAACATTGGTTGCTTTGACGGCCGTGCCATCTGATTTAATATAGGCTTTGCGGAAATGTCCCTGAACTAGGTATTCGCCTATACCGCAAGTTATTTTTTGCGCTTGAGATTCTTGAATGATTACAAAGTTTAGCAAAATAAAAAGCAGAACAATTTTCATCGTATAAGTATATACCATCAACAGTTAAAAGTGAATCAATTTAGTGATTCTCAGGAGTTCCGAAAACTTCCGCTTTGATCGCCGCAGGTTTTTTCATAAGGCGTTGCATGTAAGATTTTATTGCGGGGTTTGGTTCGACTAAATCATCCCATGCACCAGGAATAATTGTTGCTAGCATAATATCTGCTGCAGAAAATCCTGATTTTAAAATGTAGTTTTGTTTTTCAAGAATTGGATTTAAAGCTAATTTAAAAATTTCACATTGTTCTTTAACGAAAGCCAACGTCGTTATTTTCTCAGATTCAGTGTTCATATGGGTGAACATTCTAGCAATGACACATTCAAGACTGGCCACAGACCAAACCATCCACTTTAAATAATCTGCGCGTTCTGGTGAATTAGTTGTTGGTGCAAATTTATTTGAACCGTATTTGTCAGCTAAGTACAAACAGATGGCACCTGATTCGGAAATAACAGTTGTATCGTCAATGAGTGTCGGTGTTCTGCTCATCGGATTTAATTTACGATAGCTTTCGGTGTTTAAATCGCCATTTTTTTTATTTAAAAAATGATCTTTGTAGGGAATTTCAAGTTCTTCAAGAAGCCAACGGACGCGGTCGCTGCGATCTTGTTTTGCCATGCAGTAAAGTTCCAGTGGTTTCATAGGGGTCTCCGTCATATCATGTTGATGTTAGCTTTAAATTAGATCAAACTAAAAAAGCGAATTAAAGTTATATTGATTAAATTCTGCAGAAGGACATAAGCCATGCCATTTAATGAAAAATACATGAAAAATTTAGTTTTGTTCGTCGTTTATGGTTTGTTTATTATGATGTTTTGGCCCTTCAAACAATCCATATTGTTTGCAGCGTTGTTCGCCATGGCGCTG
>JANOOI010000402.1:0-1663 GCA_031421235.1 Bdellovibrio sp. | reverse complement strand
CTAAGATGCAAGAAGCATATTACAAAAATGGAAAGTTACATGGTTTAAGCAAAGCATGGCACAACAACGGATTTATAGAAACTATTGGCAAGTATATAAATGGAGAATCTGATAGTACTTGGATAAGTTGGTATCCTAATGGAAATAAAAACACTTCGTGTTTTTATAAAAATACAAAAAGACAAGGACTATTCACTGCATGGTATGAGAATGGGCAGATTGACACACAAGGAGAATATACAAATGGAATCGAAACAGGAATTTGGAAATTTTGGACTGCAAACGGTATATTAGAATATGAAGGCGAATTCAAAAACTATCCAAATAAAAAATAACTACTGCTAACCCACGGTTTGCCTCAGCCTCGCAGAAGTACAAGCATTTGCAAAAGCGGTAGAAAGTTTTTTATTTTTTCTTTGCAAATGGCAATAAACAGTTATCTTCGTTAGTAGCTTTTCGGTAGAAAGTGTTTCAAACGTCGGCCGAAATCAAACCGCGAAAACTTTACCAGCAAGGCTAAAAAACTCGAGAAATGATTAATATTACGAAAAAAAAAGAGCTTACAGGACATTTAGCTGGAATCTATGCACTATGTGTAGAAGACGAGAATTTCATTTTTTCAGGCGGTGTTGACAAGCATGTAATTAGGTGGGACCTAAATAATATTGAGAATTCAAAAATTTTAATAAAGTCATCCGAGGCAGTGTATAGTTTATATTTTCACGAAGTTAACAACTTACTTTTTATTGGAACTTCTACTGGTAAAATTCATATAATTGATTTGTTTCAAAAAAAGGAAATAAAACTTCTCAAATCTCATACCGACAAAATCTTTGACTTTAAACTATTTGATTCATATTTATTAAGTGCCAGTGCGGATGGATGTCTTGCTTTTACTAATGTAAATACATTAAAAACTGAACAGATACTTCAAGTTTCTAATGAAAGAATTCGCTCAATCGATATTAAAGATAATATAGCAGTTATTGCATGTGGGGATTCAAACATCAGAGTCATTGATTTGAATACTAAATTAATTCTAAAATCGTTCAAGGCTCATGAAAAATCATGCAACGTTGTTAAATTTCATCCAACAACCGACACCTTATTAAGCGGAGGATGGGACGCACATTTAAAATTTTGGGACAAAAATTTTCAACTAATAAAATCTATCCCAGCGCATAATTATGCAATATATTCTATAGTTTTTTCAGCCGATAAAAAATTGTTTGCTACCTGTAGCAGAGATAAAAGCATTAAGGTTTGGGACGCTTTAAATACAGAATTTCCAAAAAGTATAACATATGAAAATTTAAAAGGGCATCAATTTTCGGTTAATAAACTTGTTTGGGAAGAAAAAAGTGGCAATCTTTTTTCTGTAAGCGATGACAAAAAAATAATGATTTGGTATGTAAATTAGCTTTAGACTTTTATGACAGACTACTTAGAATAAAGTAAGCCCAGCTGGTAACAGTACCTAAAAAAAATGCCAGCATTAGTATAAGTTTTTTGCCTACAAGTTCTCCCTAATTGGAAAGTTATTATATTTATGTAGGCAAAAAAGAGTACAGTATTTCGGCAACTAATTAATATTGTGTAGGTAGAAAATATTGTGTTTCAAAACCGCACTTCTTTTAGCTCCAAAACGTTATGCCGCACCGTT
>JANOOI010000401.1:0-1893 GCA_031421235.1 Bdellovibrio sp. | reverse complement strand
GCGTGTGCATCAAATTTACTGAATTACTAAGCCTGATCGACTAAACCTTCAGGCATAATGCCTTTACGTAAACAGTCTGCAATATATTGATGGTTGATGTCGAAGTTATTTACAAAATTTTGTACGGATCTGTACGTACTTATTTTTTTCTAATCGATATAAATTCTCCTTAACAAACGTTATGAAAATAACCAATAACTAAGGAGAATTTTATGAAGAAACTTATTGTAATTGCTTTAACATTAACAGCATTAACAACCAACGCAATGAATGCCAACGACAAAGCTAGAGTTCTTGAAAAATTAAATTCAGCAAGATCTGAAATGCAGTCTTTAAGATCTTTGATACCCAAAGTCTACAGACCAATTATTGATAATAATCTAAAAAATGCTGACCAAAAAATTGTCGAAGTATCAGCTATATTGGCCACTGCTCAAACTTATGATAACTACAATCAACACGTACCAAATTATCCAAACCAGCAATACGCAGCATGTAGTGATTCAACATTTTTTGTTAAGTCTAAATGTAATTATTATGCCCTGGAGAATAGATATCCTCATACACGCGATTTTGAAAATTTTGAAATCATTGCCCAGGGCTATAATATAGTAGATGCTCAAAATAGTTTGTGGCAGTTAATCGACGCTAAGAAAAAAGCGACTTCAACTTATTATACAGACTGTACGCCAATAAAAGTTGTCGACAGCTACGGAAGGGACATCAACTAATTTAATCACTTAAACATCTCAATCGGCGCTACGTAGGCTTTTGCTACATTCATGGTGATAAAATCATCGATCATTTGAGCTTGTTTAACTTCTTCTATTTCATCTTTAGATAAATTAGGATCAATTTTTAATTTTTCTAAAGTAACATGTAGTTCGCCTGAAGAATAGATTCTGGCAATTGTGCCACACTTAAAAACTTTCTTCGGGCAAACTTTTTGACCGACAACAAAATCAGGTCTGTTGAATGATCCATTGGGAACTAAAAAAACGATATTATTGAAATGTTCTTTGAATTTTTTTTGAAATTCCATAATACCTAAATCAAAACCACCATTGCGCTTAACAGGTATTTTTAATTTAAGATCAATTAAACTTTCAAGAACAAAATAGCCGTTGCCTTCGTCACTAATTATTTTCACTGGTACATAATTTGTTCCAAGCATAGGGTGCATGGCATAAAATTTAAACGATTATATTTTTTCATCAGTTATATTTCTATCTTGATATAGACTAGCTAAATTTTGAATTGGCTTTACATTAACCTACCCCTGATCAACTAAACCTTCAGGCATAATGCCTTTACGTAAACAGTCAGCAATGTACTGGTGGTCTTTATGGCCGATGATGTCCATTGAATCGCTGATGGGGCGTGGGTCAGGTGAAAGCATTTTTATTTTTTTCACGTCTAAAATACGACCTAAAGTATAATTTAATTCGGCTTCAGTATGTTGACCTTGGGCCACAGCACTGATGATGGTTTCAATCGCCACAGGCGGTGATGCGGGTTCATTACAATATAATAATAAATCGGCTCCGGCTTGTAGTGAACGCACGGGGATAAAACCTTTATCGTAATGCTTAGCCATGGCTTTCATGTCTAAATCATCAGTGATAACTAAACCTTTGTATTTTAAATCATCGCGTAATAGTTTTTTTAGAAAAATTTCTGATAAAGTCACCGGCCAGTCTTTATCAACAGATTTAAATAAAATGTGGGCGGTCATCACCATATCAACACGGCTTCGAAGTGCTTTTCTAAACGGAACAAGTTCAACTTCGTTCAGACGTTTTAGATCTGCATCTTCGATCGGTAATTCTTCATGGGAATCAATAATCGTGTGTCCGTGCCCGGGGAAATGTTTAGCGCAAGATAAAATGCCTG
>JANOOI010000400.1:0-6743 GCA_031421235.1 Bdellovibrio sp. | reverse complement strand
ACATAAGGTAATTTTTTTTGAAAACTTTTTCGCGTCAATTCATCCATAAACTTATCAGACATATCATCGATAAATTCGATCGTGAATTCTGTATCAGATGTAAAATTAAAGTATATGCATGGGCAATCAAGCGGCATGATGAAGTTTTTAAGTTTTTCGATATTTGCTAAGCTTGTCTCAAAGTCCATTTAGTCTTATCGGGTTTTAAAGATAAAACTAAATGGACTATTGTCTTAAATTTTTAGGCCAGATTATGAGCAAATATTATAAATTACCATTAATTGTCATCTGGCGATACCAGTAGAATTAGTTTTGAGTGATGATTTATTAGTAGCTGTGTCTGAAATAACTAGTTTGGAAATGCATTGATCGTTCTCTGAAATACAGCATGTTTTCACATCCGCCAAAACTTTTTTGATACTATTATAATGTCGAAGTTGTGAAGCATCGTTAACATCTGCGTTAATAACTTTTTCATCTTCAAAACGATAAGTCACAGTTTGAAAAGTGCCAACATACTCGCTTACTTTTTGAATTTGTTTTTTATCATTCAAATAAATTTTATATTTTTTTTCAGAACGATCTTTTGAATTAGAAATAGTTATACTTGTTTTACTACAGGCTATACTACTCATTGGAAGAATTGAGTTTGTACTATGCAATTTATCTTTTAGCCCTTTGTAATAAGAGCAAACTCTTGAATCCCTAAGTAGATTTTTTTGTACACTTTGATCGCTTTCCAAGAAGTTAAAAACATTTTCATTTACTTCATAGGCAAAGCGACAATTGCTATCAAGATTCAATTTATCATCATTTTGCATTGAGCATCCAGTATTTGTGGTCATTGTAATGTCACTTAAAACACCATTTGCTAGTGATTTTATGCTACGATCTTCGTTAGTAGCTAGTTGGAATAGCGCAGTTAGACCTACTGTGAAAATACTACCTGCCATTGCACCTTTAATTTTTGGAGAGTTAGAAAGTCTAACGAGAGCTTTTCGTAGTGGTGACTTGTTGGATTTATTTTCAAATTCATTAAAAGATGAAATTGCTACTTTTATAATTGGACTGTATCTTTCAAGTTCTATGCTACTTAGCTTATAAGTACCCGGTATTTTACGATATTCTTTGTTCATTTTTAGCTGTTCAACGTTGTTCATTTTATATGCGGTTGAGTGTATAAAATATTCGTCAAGTGGTAATCCAGATTTTATTCTTTCTCCGATTTCTTTAACAACTACTTCAAGTGATTTTTTGTATTCTAGCTTGCGCGATTGTGGTAGATCGCTATATTTAGAATTTACTATATCGTAATACTTTCCGTTTTCTAATGTAACGATAAGAGGATATTTTTTTGCAACCAATTTGCTGTTAGGTGGATCCATTACAGAAACTGTACCGTAAGATATTAAAAAATTATCTTTTTTAATACCACTCATTTTATCTGCAGCAGCTTTAACTGCTGCTTCTAACTCATCTTTTTTCAGTAAACGCTTTCCGATATCATAAGTTTCGTTAATTCCGTATCCTCCTTTTGGAGCACGATAATCTTCAATGCCGAAACCATAAGGATTTTGACCTGATCGAACATATGCATCAATTTTGGTTTTTAAATCTGGCGCCTCTGAAATAAGCTCTCTATATATTTTTTTATAATCATCTGGGTACCGTGCATCCTTTACATAAGCCCATCGTTCATGATGTAATTTTGAAGCAATATCTTCAGTTATTTCTTGTTTTGCTTTATTGAAATCATTAAGGCGCATATTTTTTAAAATTTTGTATGAAACTTTTGGTGTTGTATAGCCAACTGCATCACCAATTACCGCTGATGAAACATACAATCCTGCGCAAGAATTAATATCAGGATCAGCTTGGCAAATTAAATGTGCTTTAATTTTTTCTAATCCATCCGTGTTTTCACAAAAAGTATCATTAGCGCTTGTGTTGACTGTCGCTAATATGCAGAAGAAAATAAATTTTAATCTAATTAAAAAAATCATAATTAAATCCATTATAGTTTAAGATAGAATTTAAAAAGAACACCGTAGTTTATCTTTCGGAATTAAATTAATAAATATTTACCCAACTTTAGGCTAATTTCATACAGAAATATGACTGATTTGAAATAAAATTCGATATTCGGACCGAAAAGCAAGCCAACTGCTATTAGTTTTCAACAGATTAGTCCCTATCTTTGCAGCATCGAATATCATGGAAAAAGCTAAAGAAGAATATTTCGAATTACTTAGGCAGTTGAATAAATCAAACAACATCAAAAATGAAGCGACACAGTTAGATTTTGTTATCGAAACATCAGAACAACAAGTAAAGCTATATGCATCTATTTCAAAACATCAAAAATTACTACTTTGTATTCAATCGGACAAAATCTTGAGAGCTGCTGGCTTTAGTGGCTATGATGAGCTTGAAAAATTTATTTGTAAAAATATAGTAACAATAAATGAACAAAATGTAACAAAGCTTATTCTAAGAAATCTTTTTAAGTTGAGCGAATAGTTCAATAAACTGTTCACGCGCTTTATCCATATCAGCTTCACTCATTCTGCGGTCATAGTTATATAATATTTTATTTTTAATAAAATCATATTCAAAGTGAATATTATCATCCACATAAATAAGAACTTCTTCATTTCTTCTTGAAAGAATACGAACATATGGCAATTTTTTTTGAAAACTTTTTTGTGTTAAATCATTCATGAACTTATCAGACATGTCGTCTATAAATTGAACTGTAAATTCAGTATCAGACGTAAAATTAAAGTAAATACACGGGCATTCAAGTGGCATGATGAAGTTTTTTAGTTTTTCGATATTAGCTAGGCTTGTCTTAAGTTCCATTCAACCTTATCGGTTTTTTGGAATAAAACTATCTGGACTAAAGTCGTTGATTATGGTCTTAATCAACAACGACTTGAACGTAGTCTAAGCTGACTTTGTTGCCAATAACACCAGAGTGTTTCGTTTGAAATAAGTTAATAACGTTTTTTGATTGAGACCTAAGAGCCATAACTTTATTTAATGTTTTTGAATCCTGTTCTGGTAAGTAATCATAAAAACCTGTCAGGCTGAACACATCAGTTTCCATTTTTTTGAAACTAACACCGTTGCCAGCAATTGTAATTTCACAAGTGTTTAGAACAACCATTAATGGGTCTTTATTAATGTAACTAGAATAAGTCACTTGAAATAAGTTCTGCTTTTCCGTATCGAATTCAATTTGTTCCAAGCTATCGGTGATTTTTTTTAAAGTAGATTGGCAATCTTTAAGATTGTTACTGTGTTTTAAATTTTCAGCGATGTGAAAAGTCACTGTATTTTGGTTAGTATTTTTGTTAGTTTTTATAAATGAGTAATAACGGCCAACAATATTGTGATCTTGTCCGTAAGCCGTTGAAACCGTCAGTAAAGTAGCTAATGAAATAAGAGCGTTTTTTAATGTCATGGTATACCTCATAGTTCATCTAGCAACAGAAAGGCGATCGTGAAGTCTTAACTATTGGTTTTCAAAACTGAATTTGTACACTTTTTTGACAATAAGCCTAACTTGGTCGTCTTCAAGCTATTATCCAGATTTCGGATTTTTAATGCGTATTTAGGGGTTATTTAGACAATAGACATTGCACCAGTCTTTGCATTGTTGGAAATCATGGAAAAAGCTAAAGAAGAGTACTTTGAATTACTTAGACTATTAAACAAATCAAACAAAACTAAAAATGAAGTTACACATTTGAGGTTCGTAACTGATAATAGTGATCCTAACCATTTAAAACTGTATGCATCTATCTCAAACGGACAAAAAATATTACTGTGTCAAAAAAAGAAAGAAACGAATTGGTGGCCATCTCAGTTCAGTGGGCTAAATCAGTTAGAAAAGTTTATTTGTTATCAGCTGAATGCGATGACTGAGCTAGACTCCGCAGATTTAATCTTAGGAAATCTTTTTAAGCATATTGATTAACTGATTATATTCAGACTTAATTTGTTCTAAATCAAAATCACATTTTAAGCCAGCGCTAGCAATTAACCTGCTATTAGTTAAATCAAATTCGTAATAAATATTTTTATCATGATAGTAAAATATTTCTAAATGCTCTCTAATTAAAATACGAGCATATGGTTTGATGTGATTTTCAGGCCTATTCATAATTGAACAAACAAACTCAGTGCTATCATTATCATAAAACTTTGTTAAAAATTCTGTATCAGAAATAAAATCAAAGTAGATGTGCGGACAATCAAGTGGCATAATAAAGTTTTTAAGTTTCTCAATGTTAGCTAGGCTTGTCTCAAGTTCCATTAAGTCTTATCGGTTTTTTGGATTAGAACTATCTGGACTATTGTCATAACTTTACAAAATGAATAAACACCTAGACTTGTTTAATTTCGAGGGTGAGGTATTCTTATTTTGAATGGAGCACACATGAAAAAATTAATTTTAACAGTAGCTTTTATTTTGTTACCAGTAACTTCTTTTGCTGGGGTCGATCAGATTCAGGTTAAAGAATATTACAATGCGACTAACATGATACCTAGTTTGGATAGTTATATCGACGTAGTTCTAAATGATTTGTCAGAAACTGAAAAAAATGAACTTAAGACATATCTAAAATCACAAAAAGTAGATTTATCTAAAAAAGTCCCTGATGTAACTTTAGTGAAAAATGATTTTAAAATTGGTAACAAGAAAATCAAGTTTGATTATCAGAATTTAAGTTTTAAAATAAATGGTTATAACTGGAAGTATGACGAAACTAAAACTGTGGTTCAGCATGTTGAAGTTTTAACAAAGTACTTTCAAGGCGCAGCAGGGTTCAGTCAACTGTTTGTAAACAAAGCCTATGCAGAAGAGGCCTCTACTTCGTATTTCGCTCATGGCCTTGAAGTTTCAGCGATGAGTGCTGTAGGTGCTTACGGCGTCATGAAAGCAGCTCATACCTTTAAAAAAGGAAATTTAGTTAACTGGAATAACGGTTCGGGATTTGTATCAGCAGCTTTAATGGTTGGGGGTATATCAGTTGGATATATTGGATCGATTGTGTCAGGAACTTTATGGGCTGGCCAAAGTCTGGCGTTACTGATTGCCAATAACAAAGCATCCATAGTTTGCGAAGATGGTAAAATTTTTATCAAAGTTGATGGCAAGTTAATATCGCCAGATTCACTGAAGTCCGATGCTGTAAATTCAGAAACAGCATTAAAATATCTTTCTAAAACGTACACTTGTACGAAAACTACAACGAGTAAGATTGCCGCTGAAGTAGTGCAAACTTATAAAATGATAATTTATAATAAAGAAAAATCTGGATCTTCAAGTACAAAATCTAATAACAACAATTCTAATTCAAATGGTGGATCATCATCTAGATAGCAATAATGCAGGGTACAGCAAGCTACTTAACTATACCTACATAAATATACGCTATACCGAAGCTAACAGGCGTATAGGACATATCCGAAAAACAACCTGTGTCTTTCATAAGACCCAAGAAGTTATCCTTACAAGGAAACGCCGCTGATGATTTTTGAAGGTAGTCATAAGCCGCACCTTGGCCAGTGACTAAGCCACCGATCTTAGGAAGAACTTTTTCAGAATAAAAATTGTACGCCTGAGACACTAACGGGAAATCCATTTGACCGAATTCAAGGACGATGACTTTGCCATTTGTTTTAGTAACACGGGCCATCTCTTGTAAAGCTTTAACGGGGTCGTTCACATTGCGGATACCAAAAGAAATAGAGGTGATATCAAATTGATTATTTTCATACTGAAGTTTCGTGACATCAGCCAATTCAAATTTAATATCTAAATTTTTATCAGATGCTTTTTGCGGAGCTGATTCGAGCATTTCAGCACAAAAATCAGTGCCGATGACTTTGCCAGTAGCTCCAATCGCTTTTTTAAATTCAATGGCTAAATCGCCAGTGCCCGTAGCGCAGTCTAAAATCGACATTCCTGATTTGGCCCCAGAAAGTTCAACAACTTTTTTTCTCCATAGGTGATGAATTCCTAAAGATAAAACAGTATTAGCTTTATCATAATTAGACGCCACTTTAGAAAACATCGATCTAATTATTTCTGCATCTGGCGCCAGTCGTGTTGTTTTGTTTTCCATGTTTTAAGCCTTAAATTTTTTGAAGTCGGCGGTCAAAAGCGGCCAGAACTTTTTCAAGCTGGCGCATTGTTTTATCAAAATTTTCTAGCGTTAAAGCCTGAGGTCCATCAGATAGTGCTTCACTAGGATTCGGATGAGTTTCAATAATTAAACCGTCAGCGCCCGCAGCCGCAGACGCATAACAGATTTGAGGAACTAAAGCAGCGATGCCAACAGCGTGCGAAGGATCAACAATGATTGGTAACCCGGTTTTTTGTTTTGCATATACAACGCCGTTCAAATCTAAAGTATTTCGTGTCGCTGTTTCAAAAGTTCTTATGCCCCGTTCACATAAAATCACATTGGGGTTTCCACCACCGGTAATATAATCAGCAGCTTTAATCCATTCGTCGATGTAGGCTGAAAAGCCACGCTTTAGTAAAACGGGTTTTGGTTGTTTTCCAAGTTCCTTCAGTAACGCGTAATTATGCATATTGCGGGCGCCAACTTGAAAAGCATCAACAACATTGACGAGCTCTTCGATTTGCCGAGCATCAGTTATTTCAGAAATAAGAGTCATTCCGGTTTCTAGTTTTATTTTTTTGATGAAGTCAAAAGCTGAGGATC
>JANOOI010000399.1:0-7605 GCA_031421235.1 Bdellovibrio sp. | reverse complement strand
CAGGCATTTTTGAAATGTATTCTAATAGTTTTATGGCAGCGCTTTCACCTAAGTGTGGTGTCGAAGAATGCGCCGATTTTCCAGAAAAAATTTTTGTCTGAGTCGATGTTGATTCAGAAAGTGATTTCTGCTTTTTGTATTCGATTTCTTCGACTGATAATGGAATTCTAATTTCTACAGTTGCAAAACCTTTTGCTGAATTAATAATCTGCATGTTTGAGGGCTCACCGATAAGGGCGTATTTAGCATTTATTTTATTTTTGCGAATTAGTTTTAAAGCACCCTGCATTCCCGTTTCTTCGCCAAACGTTCCAACTAAAACGGGTTTTAGAACATTCATTTTTTGATCTTTTAAATCTATTAAGGCTTTTAATTTACATAAAAAATCTAATTTAACTTCGGCTGCACCGATCCCATATATTTTTTGATTTTCTATAACAGCATCAAACGGATTAAAATTATTTTTTTTCCATAAGGCAAAATTACCAGGGTCAACTGTATCTAAATGAGCTTGTAACAAAAATTCTTGTTGCCCTGGCTGATAAGTTTCTAAACGAATAATAATGTTTGATTGTAACACGCCGTTTTGAATTTCATTCTGAGTCTCGACATTTAGCCCATAGGTTAGCGCAAGCTCGGCTAGATAACTAGTGAGCTCGACAGTTGTACTTTGCGGAGTGCTGTCGATCGAAATGACTTTTCGACAAGCGCTTACAAAGTCAAAATTGAAATCAAGATCTTTCGCGTTCAAAAAATTATAACCCTTCTAAAACAGTTTTTTCAATAATTCTTAAAGCCACATCAATGTCGTTGTTTTCAATTATTGCTGGGACTAAAAGGCGAATTCTGACAGGTTCTTTACCGCAACTAAAAACGATCAAACCATTATTAAATAATTTTTTAATAAAAGCTTCGATTTGTTCTTTTTTTCCGTCAAAAGGTGTAAAAGCGATCATTAAACCAAGTCCACCAGCATCTTGTAAAAGACCTTTGCATGTAGTGTTGTTTAATTGATTTATTCCATCAATAAAGTATTCATGAATTTGTTGAATACGACCTGTAGGTCCTGTGTAACCTTCTTCAAGCATTTCTAATATTTCAAGCCCTGCTGACATTGAACTTGTCCCGCCTGAAAATGTTCCGGCAATTAAACCTGGTTTTGGATTGTATTCTTCTGAATATAAAGTCGCACCCAGTTGTACAGTTTTGGCAATTGTAGCGATATCGATGTATTCGCCAATATTCATTGTTTCGTAAGCAAAAAATTCACCTGATCTAGCAAATGTTTGAACTTCATCAGCCCAAACTGCAATTTTGTTATCTCTGCAAAATTCAAGCATTGGCACATAAAATTCACGCGGAACAGGAACAAATCCACCTTCACCCAACATTGGCTCGAAAACAAAAGTAGAAATATTTTTTTCATGTTTTGAATAGTGTTCTTTAAATGTTCGCAAAGCTTTTTCGATGCTTTGTGGATCTTTTTTATCATAGTTTGGAATTCTTAAAACTTCGTTATAGTCAGGTAATCCTTGTTTGTAAGCTGCATTATCAGTGACTTCAGCCATTAATGTGGAACGACCTGCAAAAGCATTTTTCATAGCCACAATCATTTTGGCCGGTGAATTTTTTTGACGAGAAATTTTTAAAGCGTTTTCATTGGCCATTGTTCCACAAGTTGAGAACCAAACATGGCGCAAACGACTTTTGCGGCTTGCGATCTGAATGAGTTTTTCTGAAAGTTTCAAATATTCATTATTAGGCTGCAAATTACCTTGCATAATAATATCTGCGATAGCGCCGCGAACTGTTGCTTTCATCACACGTGGATTAGCGTGGCCCATAATGTGAATTCCAATTCCGTTGATTAAATCCATTTTAACACTGCCATCTTCAAGTTCGACATAAACACCCTGGCCTGCACCGGTACCGATGTAGTTATGGTACAGCGGCCTGCCACGAAGAGCCGCAACTTTGTCCATTTTATTTTTAAAGTGCTGCGCTAACTGCGGATCTGATTTCTTAATCAGTTGTAATGATTTATTATGTATTGTGACTTCATCGACTAAGTCGTTGATTAGGCCATCAATAACTGGATCTTGATTAATTTTTTTACCGACTAAAAGTTCATCACTGTTTCCAACAGTTGTTTTAACTTTTAAAATAGCCTCTTTTAGAACTGATAACATTTTCAACCTCATTGAAATTTTTTAGTTTTTTTCGTATTTAACATAGAATACCTTGTTGCAACGAGCTATGACAAGGAAAGCACTTGTTCGTTAGACTTTGGCTCTATGCAGCCTGTACCAAATTACGAAATCGAATTTCAAAAAGCATTAACACTGCAGCTAGAAAAAAAATATGATGAAGCTATTGCCGTCTATCAGCAAATTCTCGACAAAGGGCTAGCTGAAAAAAATATGCAGGAGGTTAAACCTAGTTTAACGAAAGAACAGGCTGCAGACATCTACCATAATTTAAGCCTTAGTTTTAGATACAAAAATGACCATCTAAAAAGTTTTATTTATAACCAAAAATCAATGTCTTTTAATCCTTATAAATCAGAAGCAAAAAATTTGGCCGAAGCTATTAAAAAAGATTTTCAAGTCAAAAATATCGCTCATGAAATTTCAATGACGGCCCAAATTCAAAATCTGGGCTTAAGTTACATTCCTATCGAAGGCTTGTGGATAACAGCGTTGCTGTTTATGATGTTAGCGGGACGAAAAATAATTCTGTATTATTTTGATAAAAAAAAGGCCTACTTAGAAAATACTCAGCTACCTGTTTTAAATCTGAATGTGTTCGTTTTTTTGTTTTTGTTTGTGATTTTAGGTTTATTAGCGGGCTTAAAAGCCTGGGATGAACTGACCCCGAAAGCGCTTATCGCGGTTGAAAATGTAAACATCATGACAGCGGCAGGCCCGAATCAAGCTGTGTTAACGGATTTACCAGGCGGAAGCTTAGTCGAAGTGCTTCGCACAGCTAAAATTAACAGCATAGATTACTATCAAATTAAATACTCTGGCGGTATTTCTGGCTGGGTTAATAAAAATCAACTTGAGCTACTTTATTTGCCCAAAGACTAACCATTTGCGCCATCAAAAGAGTCTCATTTTTTTTGACATAAAACTGAAGCTAGGTTGATATGAGCCTGAGGTTTTAAAGTATGAAAATATTTGTTCTTTTTTTCATCATTTCGCAATTATTTTTTGCCTGTGCCACAGCAGATCGTGATCTTAATACGGCCGAAGGTCTTTTTGATTATGCCCGTGAATTTGATGAGAACGAACGTTACGAAATAGCTTTAACAAAATATGCAGAAGTTAAAAATAAATTTCCTTACAATAAATTGGCAACAGAATCAGAATTAGCCATCGCAGATGTTTATTACAAACGTGAATCCTATACTGAAGCAGAAGTTTCTTATCAAAACTTCAGAGATCTTCACCCAAAACATATTCGTTCTGATTACGTTCTTTACAAAGTTGCCATGAGTTTTTACATGCAGCTACCTGAAACAAATGATCGTGATCTAACAACTGGTAAAGATGCTATTTATCATTTCGAACAACTGGTCAAACTGTATCCGCTATCCCAGTATGTCGTAGAAGCTAAAACTAAACGTGACGAAATTATTAATAAACTAGCTGAAAAAGAACTTTACATAGCTGACTTTTATTTTAAACAAGAAAAATACATTGCGGCTCTTCGTCGTTATGAATCGTCATTGGAAAAATATCCAGGATTAGGTTATGACCCACGTTCACACTACGGTGCTTTTTTAAGTGCGAAAAAATTAAATGATGGTCAAAAACAAAAATATCATTCTCAATTGCTGATGAAGAAATATCCAAATTCTAACGAAGCCCAAAAAATTAAAAGTGAGGGCTTATGAGCCAGCGCTCTTACTTGGGGCAGTTGCTCGATGAAGCCCGCGAAGCCTTCATTGATGGCCATTACCAAGAAGCTGAACCATTATTAAATCAACCTACGTTACTGAATTCGAATAATCCTGAAGTTTATCAAATGTTAGCTACGATTTACTACAATCGGGGCCAATTTAATAAAGCCATTAAAACTTTTAAAAAAGCTTTAGAAATTGATCCACAATACAGTGATGCTGCAGTTGGATTATCTATTATTTTAAATGATCTGGGTAAATACGATGAGGCCAAGAAAGTTTTTCAGCAGGCGCAAACTATTGTAGACCAGAAAAAACAAAATCAGTTTGGTTTACAACTTGAAGAACGTATTGCCACGAAACATATCGAAATTGCTGACATGTATTTACAAATGAAGCGTCAAGATCAGGCCTTAGAACAATATCTGAAAGCGTTCCAGATTTCGGCTAAAAAAGGTGAAATTTCTTTATTAATCGCCCAATGTTATGTTCAGCAAGGGCAAACTAGTAAAGCCATTAAAGAACTAAAAACTGTGATCCAAATGGATTCAAAATTGATTTTACCACGCCTTAAGTTAGGCCTAATTCTGTATAATTCACATCTTGTTGCCGAAGCCGTGGAACAATGGGAATATGTCTTACGACTGGATTCTAAAAACGTTGAAGCCCATCGATATTTGAAAATGGCGCAGACAACTGGAATCACTAACATAGATTTATAAGTATTTGATAGATGGGGACTTTAATGAAACAAATTCGCGATGAAATGACTATTTTTTTAAAAAAAGAAGAAATCGATAAATTAGTGCAAAAAGTTGCAACTCAAATTGAAAACGACTACGAAGGTCGCGAAATAATCTTTATTTGCCCACTTCGTGGATCAATTCATTTTGCTGCGGACTTAATGCGTAAAATTTCATTACATCAACAAATTGATTTTGTTTACCTTCAATCCACGGAAAAAGGTGGAGCTATTCGTATGACCAAAGATATTTCTGTCAACATCACTGACAAAGATGTCATTATTGTTGAAGAAGTTATCGATACCGCCCGCACGTTAAGTTTTCTAAAAGATCGCTTGTTAGCGTCTAAACCAGCTTCATTAAAAATCGTTACATTACTAGATAAGCCCGCACGTCGTGAATTACCGATTCGTGCAGATTATATTGGTAAAACTATTGATGACCGTTATGTTGTTGGATACGGCATGGACACTGAAGAAAAAGGCCGTAACTATTCTGAAATTTACGTGTTAAAGAATTAACACTGTAGTGTTAATTCTTTCCAAAAACTAATCTTTATCGCCTTAATTAACACTGCGGTGTTAATTATTCATGAAATATCTTGAGAAGTTCGATCATTAACACTAAAGTGTTAATGAGGGTTTTTATGGATGACCAATGTTTAAATTTAGTTGATCAAAAACAAATCGGAAAAATGATCAAAGATCGTCGAAAAATTATGAATATGACCCAGCAAGAATTAGCAAAATACTGTGACCTATCCCACACTGGAATCGGAAAAATCGAAATGGGTAAAGCTGATGTCAAAATAACGACATTGCTTAAACTGTGTAAAATTCTAGGCTTAGAAAAAACCATTAAATTTAAGGATTAATTGAATGAATCAGCTTAATGTCTTTTACGAAAATCAAGTTGTTGGTTCAATTAGAAGAAATGAAAATTTAGAGTTCTCGTTTCAGTATGATCAACAGTGGATCAATAATAAAGATCATTTCCCAATCAGTCTTTCTATGCCAGTAACTGATCAAATTTTTGGACATCGCCTAACCTTATCATATTTCGAAAATTTACTGCCTGAGGGTTTTATTCGCGATTCTATTGAAAAAGATCAAAATATTAAAGGTGAATTTGATTTTCTAGTCCGTTTTGGTAAAGATATTGCCGGTGCTTTTCAGATTCTACCAGATGACAAGTTAAAACTTAATCTTGAAAAGAAATCATTAAAACAAATTGATATAAGCAAAGTTTATACAGCTATCGAAGAAAAAAAACCGATGGCAGAACTAATGAACGAAGACTACGCTGGCTATCTATCTTTAGCTGGGGCCCAAGATAAATTTCCGTTTATTTTTAAAAATAACCAGTTTTATTTAGCTGAAGATGGGTCACCCACAACCCATATTGCTAAAGTTCCCATTTCAAGAAGTGGAATAAAAGATTCTGTTTATAATGAAATTTATTGTATGAACCTAGCTAAGGCCATTGGACTAAATGTTCCTAAATGTCTTGTTCATCAAGGCAAATATCCTATTTATATCATAGAAAGATATGATCGATTCAATTCTAAAAGATTGCATCAACAAGATTTTTGTCAGGCTTTGGGATATACAAGCGAATTTAAATATGAAGATCGTTCGGGGCCGAACTTGAAAATGATTTATGATCTGATAATTAACAGCACATCGGCTGTAAAAAAAAATCAGGCGCTTAAGAATTTTTTGAAGTGGATCGCTTTTAATTTGATAATTGGTAATAATGATTGTCATGCGAAAAATATATCTTTTTTAATGATAAATAATAAACTAGAACTCGCACCATTTTATGATCTGCTTTCAACTGCAGTTTACCCGAAACTTAAGAAGCAGTTTTGCTACAAAATTGGGAGTACATACGATTTTACACTCATGGGGAAAAAACAGTTTTTATCGCTTGAAGATGACTTAGAATTAAAGCGAAATTCATTTTTAGAGGTTTTACAAGAAACTCGTGATTTAATTGTTGTGAATCAAAAAAAAGTTACAGCTGATATTTATGAAGAATACGGCCAAAAAGCTATAATTAAAAAGATAAATGAACTTATTAAAGATCGAATAAAAAGCTTAAAACTACAAAAAGCATTAACTTAAAATTAAACGAATACTGCGTTAACAATAAACAAAGTTAAAACACAGACAATGTAAAGTATAACGTATTGCTTAGGAATCATCCTTGATCCTCCTGTTGCTGTAAGTGATAAATCACTTTTAAGTTGTTCTTCCCCGTAACAGAATAATATGACTAAGGGCCTAGCGTCAAATGATAGTCTAGTTCATTTGGACTAGACAAAAGATTGAAGCCTTTTTCAGAAATGATTCTTTTTCTGTATATCTGGTGTGTGTATCTATAAAATATAATCATATGTTTAAATCTAACTTATTCATTTTTCTTTTTTCTATGTCGGCTTATGCAAATAATCTAGATTCTTTGATACTTCAAAATTTTAAAAAAGAACCTTCAGAAAATGTATGGATATCAACGAAGAATCCATCGACTAACATCGTTTTCAACAAACTAGAAAATTCTTGGTTCGAAATTGAAAAGCAAACTGTGAAAGATTATGTCGAAAAATTAGAATACGCTAGATCAACATTAGGATTTTTTGCAGGTATTACTGAATTTAAAGTGATTAATTCTAAACTTGAAGCCCAAATAATACCTGGTCTAAAAACACTTGTTATCAGTGGATTTAAAACTGAACATAGCAAAAAAATATATTTTATAGAGAAACAAGTTTTTAAAAAACCTGATATTCATCAAATCAAAATCAGCAGTGCTGATGAAAAATCAATTAACGATAGTTCTGTAAATGAGGCCTTTGCTGAAATAGAAAAGGCTTTAAAATGAAAATATTGTTTTTTCTTTTCGTGATTCTAACTGCCCAGATGTCCTTTGCACAAATATCTGGGGATTGTAGTGCAC
>JANOOI010000398.1:0-2204 GCA_031421235.1 Bdellovibrio sp. | reverse complement strand
TTCATTTTTTTTAAATCATATTCTTTTCTCATACTTTACCTACCGTTTATATTTGTGAATAGTCTTTCTTTTCTTTTTTTGTGGCTTTTCTGGCACTAATGATTCGAATAATTTCTTCACTCTCTTTATATAAATGGACTACAAAAAGTAAATTAGAAGAATGGCTATGGCCAATAAGAATCATGCGATTTTCTATGTCAGAGTGATCTGGGTCGACAGCAAGTTTTGCGAGAGGATCAAAAAATACAGTCGAAGCCTCTTCGAAGGAAACTTTGTGCTTTTTAAGATTTAAATTAGCCTTTTTGTCATCCCAATCAAACTTCATGCTTCAATTGTACATATAGTGTATGTACAAGTCAATTGATATGCTAAGCTTTATTGCTATTAAATTGTCTCAGGTACTAAAGTTCGAATTCTTTAAGCTTTGATTTTAGATCGGAAATCAATTTTTTGACTTTTTCGATCTGCTCTTGTTCTGGCGAAATTTCATTCATTTTTTCCGACATCAGTGACCAGTCATTGACAGCCGATTGCAATTCGTTTTTAAGAGAGCTCCATTGTGTTTCAAAAGGGCTACTGGCTGATATATTTTGAGAGTCAGGTTGTGTCTTCTTATTGTTGCTCATTTTATTTCAACATGGTACTCATTAGTCTTACGAAATCAAATAAAAAGTTAAAGAGCAAACAAAAGAATGAGCAGAGGTTTTTATGTCTCAAGATATTATATATACGATGAAGGGTGTTTCAAAAGTTTACCCGCCGAATCGTTTCGTTTTGAAAGATATTTATTTATCCTACTTTTATGGCGCCAAAATTGGCGTTTTGGGTCTGAACGGTTCAGGCAAATCATCATTGCTAAAAATTATGGCGGGTGTTGATACTGAATTTTTAGGTGAAGCATTCCCTGCTAAAAAAATGAAAGTTGGCTATTTAGAACAAGAACCAAAATTAGATGAAACATTAAATGTGCGCGATAATATTTTTTCACAAATGGGTGATTTACCTAAATTGATGAAAGATTATAATGCAATCAATGATAAATTTGCTGATCCTGATTTAGATCCAGATGAAATGAATAAGATGATTGAAAAACAAGGTGAACTTCAAGAAAAAATTGAAGCCCTTGGCGGTTGGGAAGTCGATCAAAAAATTGAATTGGTGATTGATGCTCTAAGATGTCCCGATGCTGATTCAGCTGTTGGGCATTTATCTGGCGGTGAAAAGCGTAGGGTGGCTTTAGCAAGATTGATTATGTCCAGCCCAGATATTTTATTACTGGATGAACCAACAAATCACTTAGATGCAGAATCTGTCGGCTGGTTAGAACAGTACTTAGCAAAGTTTCCTGGAACAGTCATTGCGGTTACGCATGATCGTTATTTTCTTGATAACGTGGCCGGTTGGATTTTAGAACTTGATCGCGGCGAAGGAATTCCTTGGAAAGGCAATTATACATCTTGGCTAGAACAAAAAGATAAGCGGATGGCTGGCGAACAAAAAGAACAATCTAAAAAAGCTAAAACCATAGAACGTGAATTAGAATGGATTCGTCAAGGGGCTAAAGCCCGTCAGTCAAAATCAAAAGCGCGTATTTTAGCTTACGAAAATTTATTAAAAGAACCCTCGGCTGACAAATTACAAGAGATGACAATTTATATTCCGCCTGGGCCCCGCTTAGGAAATATCGTCATTGAAGCCCAAGGTGTTTCAAAGGGTTATGGTAAAAAAATGCTTTTAGACCAAGTGGATTTCACAATTCCTCGTGGTGCGATAGTTGGCGTGATTGGACCAAATGGTGTGGGTAAATCAACTTTATTTAAAATGATCACTGATCGTGAAAAAGCAGACAGTGGATCGTTTAAGGTTGGTGAAACTGTTAAAATTGCCTATGTTGACCAAACGCGTGAAACACTTGATGCGAATAAAACAATTTTTGAAGAATTATCTGGTGGCCAAGATGTCATTGCTTTGGGTGGACGTGAAATCAATGCCAGACAATACGTTAGTTGGTTTAATTTTTCAGGCACTGATCAGCAGAAAAAAGTGGGAACACTTTCAGGCGGTGAAAGAAACCGCGTGAATTTGGCAAAAATTTTAAAAGAAGGTGCAAATTTATTACTTCTTGATGAGCCCACAAATGATCTTGACGTAAATACCATGCGTGCGCTTGAAGAAGCGTTATTAGAATTCGGTGGAAGTGCAAT
>JANOOI010000397.1:0-2487 GCA_031421235.1 Bdellovibrio sp. | reverse complement strand
CCCATCGCGCGGTATGTATGAATACTGACTACCTGAAAATAAAATGTGACACGATACTGGGCTGAAATCATCGGTACCTTGAATTTTCAGAGTTGTTTTCCACTTCATGCCTGAATTAATTTTTGTATTTTCGTGCTGATTAGACATCACATAAAATGTTTGTGCTGGACCAAAAACTTGTAAATCAGTATTTGTGCCGAAGCCCATTCGATCAAATTCATGTGGTTGTGTCGGAACCATATCTTTCCAGTTGTTCAAATCTATTTGTTGATCATATTTTAAATAAGTAATTTTATCTAATGGTAAAAAACCTGTACGTAAGGCATTAGTTGCTTTATTACGACAAACAAACTTCATGTGACCGGTGCCACGTATGGCCACTTGATTTTTTTTCAATATAACACGATTGACCTGCCAAGCTGGTGCTGTGACATATTGACTTATAAATTCTTCAATTTGAAGGTTACATAACGGCAGAAGGTTATTAGGAGTCCAACCCATGTCTGACGTTCTATTTTTACCAGAGATCAATGTTGAGCTACCCTTTCCTTGCGCTAAAGAGTTAAAAGTAACTACGCGCGAAGTCGGTAGTTTGAATTGTTCTAGCGTAGCAGTTTGAATTTGAGATTTTGTATGTTTAACGATCTCGGCTCCGACTTGATCCGGTAGTCTTTGTTCGTCATCAGTATATCCTAGATGATGAATCACTTCGTGGGCTAATAGTCCAATCCATGTTTCATAAGGTAAATCCATTCTGTCAGTATTGATGTAGACTTTTGATTTTTTCTTTAATTCAGTAACAGCAACTCGGTGGATTTCACCAGCACTTGATAGAAAAAGATCAGGTCGTTCTTTTTCAGATACAAAAACTAAAAGAGTATCCCACTGTGACATGTTGATATAATCATTTTTTGGCAAGTAATCGACCATTTCTGAGATTACTTTTTTTATTTTAGGATTTTGACAGTCTGTTTGTGATGCATTACACGAAATTACAAAATCTGCCATATGACGCCAAACCCACTTAATTTCTCTTTCGGCCTGAGAATTTCCGTAAAGTTCACCTTGGTAATCAGCATGACTTATTTGAGTTATAAAAGTTAAAAGTATAATGCTGAGAAATTTCATTTGTAAGCTCCTATGTTTATAAATAATCCAATTGATCTTAAATTGAATGTCCAAGCCTGATCAGTGTTTTTCCGTTCAGACGTAATATAGAAAACTCCGTTGGTGCTAAAGTTTTGTAGACCACATCGCCAAGAAATACCAAAATGTAGATTTGTGTTTAATGAAGTTGCAGTAGGTGGTTCACTTAAAGGTATCCAGACTGGTGAATATATTTGAATTTGTTTTGGATTAGTTGAGCAGTTTAAATTTGAAGAATGAATTAAAGACATTAAATCAATAGTATTTAATGCTGGATCACGAATAGCAAAGTTAGATGTATTCAATTTATTCCACAAAATATATTCAAAGGTCTGTTTGTCTTCAAGTTTAAACTGACCACGATGAATTAAATTTTTTGTCGATGTAGAAGCCATTGTAGCAACTCGTGTTGTATCTTCATGATTAATTGAAAGCTTTTGACCTAAAATATGAACCCATATTTCTAAGGCATTACCGATATCTATAGAAATTGTTTTTTCCGAATCCTGCCATAGTAAATCACGATTGATCCAAACACACTTTTTATCGGGGCAAAGTTTGAATAAAAAATTCAAGTCAGTATTGGTTTTAAATATAGCTTCTGGAAGTTCTGAGGAGTGATTAATAAAGTTTTGAATTGTAAAAGTCTGATGCTGATCCAAAACACAACTGTATTTTAAACAGTTTTCCAGCAAAGACTTAAAATTTGTCTGAGCGTAAACAATAGAATATTCGCTTTCACCTGCGCCGCCTACAATAATTGGTCCAGCCAAAGCTGTTGATAAGAAAAAATTGATAAAAAAGAGTAAAAATATTCTACGTGTAGTTTTCATTTTGATCCACTTTTGTGTTTTGTATTGGAGTTAATTGTATACTAAATGAATAAAGCTGATCTTTAGTTAGACCGTGAGTGTCTTCCCAGCAGTCTCTTAAAAAATCGCGCATTTTAGCAGAAAAGTTGGATAATTCAGATTTTGGGATAGCCAGTATCATCGCTTGCATTTCTCTATCTTTTGGTTGGTCATGCTCAATCGAATGTAAGCTTTTTTCTAATATTTGTTTGTGAAACTGTTTGACGGCTGAAGATGATTTAGAAAAAGTTTGATAAGCGTCTGGATTAACTTGCCACTGTCCATCAGCTAAAATCTGTATAAGTCCAAGTTTTTTAAGCCTATCCACAGCAGTTTTAGTTTGTACATATGTTAATCCAAGCTGATGAGCAATCCAGTGATAGTCATTTTCAAAAGTACTTAATTGAGTTAATTCCAGAATAGCTGGGTGATACCAGTCAGCTATTATTTTAAACTGATCAACTTGTAGCTCTAAAAGTAATTTTGAACG
>JANOOI010000396.1:0-2170 GCA_031421235.1 Bdellovibrio sp. | reverse complement strand
CCGCCGCTTCCTTGTAAAAACATTCTACGTGTTGATCTATTAAATTTCATAACCCCACCCCTAAGAACAAAAATCTTGAAACAATTTCACTGGTTTATTTCACTATCTTTCTTTTTCTAAAGTTTGGACTTAATGCCGCACTTTTAAAAAAGGTCTGCAAAGTTGCTCCGTTGTCTAATTCTGAATACATTTTGTTCATTGTGCACGAATCAACCACAGTAGTTCTTTCATTCAGGCCGTAAGCATAGCTGTAAAAATTCTGAGTAAAACATTTTTTAAATTGTTTTGAATCCGCAACTTCAGTACTGAATTCCATACCACTTTGAACTTCTCTGTTAATACCTAATGGGATCGACAGATTTGCCGTAGCATCAGTGGCTAGATCATTAATTTTAACTCCGTTGATATCAAATATAGGTTCTAGCGGTTGAAACGATCCTAACGCATTATATTTACTTAATGAAAATCCCACTGGATTGATTTGACTATGACAACCAATACAGGCTGCTTGTGTAGTTTTCACTTGATAGCGTTCACGTGTTGTTAAATTTGGATCTAACGGTGGAGCTGACAAGGCATCGCCTAAATCCGCTGGTGGATCAGCTAACTTAAGACATAATACATCTTTACGTATATGAATACCACGCATAATTGGATTTTCTGAACCGGCGCCAGAAAATAATAATGCCGCCCTAGTTAAAATACCACTACGTTCACCGGCAGGAAATCTGACTGCGTTGACTTCAGTCACTGTCACTGGCGTTGAAACTGACTGACCATAAACTTTCATTAATTCTGCATTACGAGCAAAAGATACATTTGAAGTAAAAATTTCTTTGTAACTTCTATTGTTAGCACTGATGTAAGTAATCAATTCTTGAATTTCAGAAACCATCCCCGAACGAAGACCTTCGTTTGCTACGATTCCTTTTTGTGAAGTAATGTATTTAAATTTTGGATCATTTACATTGGCAAATAGCGGTAACTTATCAAGGCGTAGCCATTCTTTTGAAAACTGGCCAACCATCGATGACATATTCGGAGCCACTGCATTTAATGCTAAGTTAAAACCAGCGTCTTGATTCAAATCGTTATTTTTAGCGATAGTTAATAAATTCTCATCTGGTAAGGAATGATTATACATAAATGCTAATTTACGAGCGATCGAATATGATGAAAGCTTGTATGTTAAACCCGCTTCAAGAGTCACATCTTTTTGAATATGAAATAAAAACTGAGGAGCTGTTAAGACCCTGAAAATCATATTGCCAACAGCTTCAGTTGATGTTGCACCTAACGTGAACTCACCTTGAAGTGCGGCGAATTCATTATTTAAATTTAAGGTGTTTTCTTCAATAGGTCTGCCCCAAGCGCGCAATGCAAAATTGCGAATTAAAGTATTTGTACAATCAGCATTTAATGTTGTGACTGCTGTAAATGCACATGTTCCTTTATTGTAATTTAAGTAGGTATTTACAAAATTTGCATAATTAGCACTTTTTGTGAGTTCTCTTGAAACAATGTCTGCGATGTCAAAATAACTTCTGGCATGATTCAATGAAAAGTTATTATCACCTGTTGAATACCCATTTGTAGCATCTTGCGGAAAAATTTGCTCGATTTTCAATAAAGTCATTATCGCATTTGAATTAGTTGGCACAGCCCGGTCTAATAAACCTTTAACTGAATTTGTGTATTCCGCACGACTGAGGCGTTTGGCATCTTGCTGTAATGGTTCTTCATTTGCAGCACAAGCAAATTGATTGGCAACAACTTCTTTAGGTATTCCATTCACCCAATTAACAAGAGTTGTGTATTCCTGTGCCGTTAAAGCAGTCCCAGGAGGCATATTTCTTAAACCGTTATCAATCGTATAATTTTTCAAACGATAAATAATTTTAGAATTTACAATATCACCAGGAAAAACAAGACCGTTATTAATAAATTCTTTTTCTGTCGCCAATGCAAAGCTTGTTGCGCCGTTCGGACCACCAGCTGTGTGGCAACTGTTACATCGATTATTTAAAATTGTTTTCGCACTATTAAATAAAGCCAAAGGATCTGGTTTTGAAACAGTGAAACTAAAAGTTGAAACAACAGAAACATTGCCGACTTTATCATAAGCACGAACATTGAAAGTGTGTACACCATCAAGTAAATTACTTAAAGC
>JANOOI010000395.1:0-4488 GCA_031421235.1 Bdellovibrio sp. | reverse complement strand
GTCTAGACCCTATACACAGCGCCAAAAATTCTTAATTCAACAACTGTAAACCAGATCGGGCACGTTTTGCGTCTGTTAAAGTATTTTCAAATTCTTCGTCTGTTAAGACTTCTTTTGCTAATTTGTTTTCAGCTGCAGTTGCTTGGTTTTTTGCAGTTTGTTCGTTGATATCAGCTTTAATTTGAATAAACTCTGTCAGGATATTAACGCCTTCAGGGTTAACTTCGCAGTAGCCAGAACTGATCACTGCTTGGGTTACAAGACCCGTGTCTTTAGCTTTGTATTTCAAAACGCCTGTTCCTAAGTTTGCAATCATCGGAACGTGTCCAGGTAAAATATCAACTTCACCTGAATGAGTCGGTATAACAACTTCAGTGATTTCCAAATCGACGATCATTTTTTTTTCTGGCGTTAACAAATTTAATTTAAACATTTTCAATTCCTTATCGAACTAAGCTTGTAATTTTTTTGCTTTTTCAATAGCTTCTTCGATTGTTCCAACCATGTAAAAGGCTTGTTCTGGTAAACTGTCATGTTTACCATCTAAGATTTCACGGAATGAACGAACAGTGTCTTTAACATCAACGTATTTACCTGGTAAATTTGTAAATTGCTCAGCAACGAAAAACGGTTGAGCCAGGAAACGTTGAATACGACGCGCTCTGTGAACGATTTGTCTGTCTTCTTCATTTAATTCATCCATACCTAGGATGGCGATGATATCTTGTAATTCTTTATAGCGCTGTAACAACGTTTGAACGTCACGTGCTGTTTTGTAATGAACTTCGCCGACAACCATTGGATCTAAAATACGAGAAGTTGACGTTAACGGATGAACCGCTGGGAAAATCGCCATTGCTGCGATATCACGATCAAGATTCGTCGTCGCATCTAAGTGTGTAAACGTAGTCGCAGGAGCTGGATCAGTATAATCATCCGCTGGAACATAAACCGCTTGCACCGAAGTGATCGATCCCGCTTTAGTTGATGTAATACGTTCTTGCATCGCACCCATTTCAGTTGAAAGATTCGGTTGGTAACCAACCGCTGAAGGAATACGACCAAGTAATGCAGAAACTTCTGCGCCGGCTTGAGTAAAGCGGAAAATATTATCAACGAAGAAAAGAACGTCTTGTTTTTCAACGTCACGGAAATATTCAGCGATCGTTAAACCCGTTAAAGCCGCGCGCGCGCGCGCTCCTGGTGGTTCATTCATTTGACCGAACACAAGAGCTGTCTTTTCGATAACTCCTGATTCTTTCATTTCCATCCATAAATCATTACCTTCACGAGTCCTTTCGCCAACGCCTGCGAAAACCGAGAAGCCACCATGTTCAGTTGCGATATTACGAATTAATTCTTGAATAAGAACTGTTTTACCAACGCCCGCTCCGCCGAATAAACCAATTTTTCCACCTTTTACATATGGTGCTAATAAATCCACAACTTTAATACCAGTCACTAGCATTTCTGCTTTTGTCGCTTGGTCTTCAAATTTAGGAGCAGCTCTGTGAATGGGCCATCTTTCTTTTGTAATCAGCGGACCCTGTTCATCGATTGGATCACCAACAACATTGATAATACGGCCTAAAACTTCACGGCCCACAGGCGCCATGATCATGTTTCCTGTGTATTGAACTTCAGTTCCGCGAACTAAACCTTCAGTTGAATCCATTGAAATTGTTCTTACAACATTGTCACCTAAGTGCTGTGCTGTTTCTAAAACCAAATTGAATGGCTTATCAGAAATAAATTTATTTGTTACTTTAAGCGCGCCGTTGATTGGAGGAAGTTCTGCTCCGTCAAATTCAACGTCGACAACTGGGCCTGTTACTTGTTTTACTTTACCTTTTATCATTTTATACCCCTGTAATTTTTTAATATACTAAATCTTTAAATTATTTACCCTTAAGAGCTTCTGCGCCGCTGACAATTTCAATCAATTCAGTTGTGATTTTTTCTTGTCTTGCTTTGTTGTAATTCAGCGTCAGCTTACTAATCATATCTTTTGCGTTATTAGTTGCGTTTTCCATAGCTGACATACGCGCGCCGTGTTCAGATGCGACAGATTCAGACATGGCTCTGTAAACTTGTAAGTTGAAATGCTTTTTCAGCAATTCTTCAACAATGGCTTCCGGAGACGGATCAAAAATAATATCTTTAGAAAATTGGCTGCCTTCTGTGTCAAAAGATGTTTTATCGACTTCGATTGGAAGAATAGTTTCGCAAACCACAGCTTGAGAAATAGCCGATTTAAATTCATTATAAATTAATTGAATTTCATCGTATTGACCATCTAGATAATATTTAACTAGCTTTTCGGCGATACTTTTAGCCATTGTAAAAGAAATTTCTTTATCTAGCTTTAAAAAAGTATCAACAGATGGAATGCCTCTTTTTGCAAAAAAATCTAAGCCGCGCTTACCGATAAAAATAAAATCTAACTTTTTAATTTTAGATGCGTTTTCTAATCTATATTTGTCAGCGAATTTAATAATGTTTGTATTAAAGCCACCGCAAAGACCACGATCAGAAGTTAAAACCACAAGAAGAACATTTTTATCGCTAAGTGCTTTTTTGTTTTCTTGCGTCGTTTGCGCCATTAATGGATGCGACACTTTTTGTGTCACAGCAATATTAGCTATTACTTTTTTAAGTGTCACAGCGTAAGGACGCATGTTTGTGATGTTGTTTTGCGCTTTGCGAAGTTTCGCCGCAGATACTAGCTTCATCGCTTTCGTGATTTGCTGAGTATTCTTTGTCGAATCAATTCTTAAGCGTATGTCTTTTAAACTAGCCACATTGCCCTCAATTACTTAGTTGTAGATTGAAAAATGGCTTTGAATTCATTAAGCGCATTTACTAATTCTTTTTTAATATCATCGCCAATCGCTTTTTTATCAGAAATTTCTTTTAAAAGATTAGGATATTTTTGTTTAACAAAAGTCACCATTTCTGTTTCATAGCGTTTAACATCTGTTTCGGGAATAGCGTCGATGTAGCCGTTGCCCGCAGCAAAAATCAGCGCGATTTGTTCTTCAACTTTAACTGGTTGATATTGTCCTTGTTTTAAAACTTCAACAAGTCTGCGACCACGAGCTAATTGATTTTGTGATGTTTTATCTAAATCAGAAGCGAACGCTGCGAAAGCCTCTAAAGCTCTGAACTGCGCTAATTCTAATTTCATAGAACCCGCTACTTGTTTCATGGCTTTAACTTGGGCTGCGCCGCCGACGCGTGAAACTGATTTACCAACAGAAACTGCGGGACGAATACCTTTGTAAAATAAATCTGATTCTAAGAAAATTTGTCCGTCAGTAATCGAAATCACGTTCGTTGGAATGTAAGCTGAAATATCGCCCGCCTGCGTTTCGATGATTGGTAACGCCGTTAATGAACCTGCGCCCACAGCATCAGATAATTTTGCCGCACGTTCTAATAAACGGCTGTGTAAATAAAATACGTCGCCTGGGTAAGCTTCGCGTCCCGGAGGGCGTCTTAATAATAATGACATTTGACGATACGCTTGAGCATGTTTTGTTAAATCATCATAGATGATCAACGCATGTTTGCCGCTATCACGAAAATATTCAGCCATCGCGGTACCAGAATACGCAGCTAAGAACTGCATAGGGGCTGGATCAGAAGCGCCTGCTGAAATAACCGTTGTGTAATCCATCGCGCCAGCTTGACGTAATCTTTCAACAACTAATGATACTGTCGATTGTTTCTGTCCAATTGCTACGTAAAAGCAGTGAACATTTTGGCCTTTTTGATTAATAATAGTATCGATCGCAATCGCAGTTTTACCAGTTTGACGATCTCCAATAATTAATTCTCGTTGTCCGCGACCAATGGGAATTAAAGCATCGATTGCTTTCAGTCCAGTTTGTAATGGTTCGTGAACTGATTTTCTATAAACTATACCTGGAGCTTTTAATTCGACGATACGTGTTTCTTTTGAATTGATAACACCTTTGCCGTCAATCGCATTTCCTAAACCGTCGACAACGCGACCTAAAAGCGCTTCGCCAACTGGAACTGATACGATTTGTTTTGTTCTCTTAACTGTATCGCCTTCTTTAATGTCGCGATCTTCCCCGAAGATAACCACACCGACTTGCGATGATTCTAAATTTAATGCCATACCTTTGACGCCCGAAGCGAACTCAACAAGTTCTCCGGCCATAACATTTTCTAATCCGTAAACTCTGGCAACACCATCACCTACTGAAAGAACGCTGCCTGATTCTGCAACTTCTACGTTTTTATTGTATTTTGAAATTTGTTCTTTAAGTATTCGGCCGATCTCGTCTGCTCTGATTTGTGTTTCCATTATAAACCTTTCTTCATTAGTTCATCTTTTAAAATTTTTAAGTGGGCTTGAGCAGAATCATCCATTGTCCAACCAGCAACATCAACTTTGTAGCCAGCAATCAAGGTTTCATCTTGTTCAAATATTAATTCAACTTTTTTACCTAAGGCCTG
>JANOOI010000394.1:0-3036 GCA_031421235.1 Bdellovibrio sp. | reverse complement strand
CAGAATACGTCACAAAATTAATTTCTCCAGGGGAAGTTTTCGGATACAAATCCGTTGTCAGACAGATTGATGCTCGTGCGTACGCTAAAGCTGTCAAAGACACAGTTGTTTGGTTGTACTCTAAAGAATCAGTTTTAAATGTGATTGCAGCAGCACATCCGCTGGTGAGAACTGTGTTAGAGCAAGCGATTGTTGATATTGAAAGTTATGAAAAAATTAGTCAGCTTCATTATTTGGCTTCGGTACAAGAACGCATAGCGTACCAATTGGTGTTGATTGCAGATCGTTTCGGTATTGAAACACCGAACGGAATTTCAATTAATCTAAAACTGACAAGAAATGAATTTGCCCAGTTAGCTAGTACGATTAATGAATCCTTATCACGTCATTTAACTGAATTTAAGAACGACGGTTTAATTGATATTAATGGTAAAGAAATCATTATTAAAGACCGTGTAGGTCTTGCAGCTAGATCTGGTAATTTTAAGTAATTGATTTAACTAGACACTAGCCAGACTTAAAAATATAAAAGGGGAATGAGCGATCATTCTCCTTTTTCTTTTCAGCCCATTGGTTACATTAAAACCTGCTACCCGGATAAATTCGGGGTGCCCCGCCAATCAGGCCTTGTGCAAAATACGATTTCAGAATTAGAAATAAAATCAGAATGGCAACCGGAATCAGCGTTACAGGGTTTAAGCGGGTATTCGCATGTGTGGTTGGTTTTTGTTTTTCATCTTAATCAGAATACAAAATATCATCCAAAAGTTCACCCACCCAGGCTAGAAGGCGAATCCATCGGAGTCTTTGCAACGAGGTCTCCGCACAGGCCTAATCCGATTGGCTTATCGCTTTGTGAAATTAAAGACATTCAAAAAAATAAAATTATTTTATCCGGTGTTGATCTGGTTGATGGGACCCCGATCTTAGATGTTAAGCCCTATTTGCCACAGTTCGAAAGCCATCCGAATGCTAAAGGTGGTTGGGCCACAGATAAAAAAATGCAGCCCATAGAAGTTGTTTTTACAGCTGAAGCCGATGAAAAACTGAATCAATGGATTATTAATTCACAAAGACAAGAATTACGTTCGGTGATTATCGAGGTTTTAAAACAAGATCCACGTCCTGTGGTTTACCGGGGTTTTGAAAACCAAGATCAGTCTCCATATCGAAATAAACATGCTTTTAGATTGTATGATGGTGACATTCACTTTCGGTTTACAGCAGCTACCTGCGTTGAAGTTTTTGAAATTACTGTCTAATGTGGCAGATTCTAGCAGGTTATGTTTTAATCAACCTGTAATTTTATCTGCAGGAGATCCTATGCAAACTCAAGATACAAAGTCCAAAGTCGAATCAAGCACTTCACGCCAAGTTCCGACGTTAAGTTTGGGCAGTTACACTCAGGGTTCTGAAGCAGATAAAACTAAATTTATTGAGCAATTATTTACCGGAATCAAAGACTACGGATTTATTATTTTAAAAGACCACGATGTGTCGCAATCGTTATTAAAAGAATCGTATCAAGTTTTAGAACAATTTTATAAACTACCCGATCAAAAAAAACGATCTTACATCTCTGAAAAAGGTGGGGGTCAGCGCGGCTACACAGCTTTTGGAACTGAACACGCTAAGGGCGCAGAAGTAAAAGATCTTAAAGAATTTTGGCACGTCGGCCGTGAAGTTCCGGATGATCATGTTTTTAGTAAATACTATCCAAAAAATATTTGGCCAGATGATTCGGTTCCTGAATTTAGACCCATTTTTGAAAAACTTTTTAGTAAATTAGAACAAGCCGGTATTCAGATGATGGAAGCGTTAACTTACCCGCTAGAGGTTGAAAAATCATATTTTAAAAATATGGTTGAAGAAGGAAATTCAATTTTAAGATTACTTCATTACCCACCAATCCCTGAAGGTGTTGATCCACGTTGTATTCGTGCAGCGGCTCATGAAGATATTAACTTTATTACAATTCTACCAGCAGCCACGCAATCAGGATTACAGTTGAAAGACCGTGATGGGGCTTGGTTAGATATTCAAACAGATTTTGGGGCCTTAATAGTTGATGCAGGGGACATGTTAGCACGTTTAACAAATGATGTGATCCCGTCGACAACCCACCGGGTAATTAATCCGCAAGATGGAACTAATCAATCACGTTATTCAATGCCGTTCTTTATGCATCCACATCCTGAATCTTTATTAAGTTGTTTACCGTCATGTAAAGGCAATGGTGCTAAACATTCTGAGGCAAAATACGCAGATATTACAGCTCATGAATTTTTGATGCAAAGATTACGTGAAATCGGTTTAGTAAAGTAGACAGAATTAAGAAGGGTTCGCATGCGTAAAGACTTTTTGCTGGGTATATTTGTGACGATCTTAACCATGATTTATTTTTATCATCAGAATAAAAACGCATCTGAACCTGAGCAAACTACACAAAGAAATTTAAGACCAAAAGCAGCTTCAGATTCTGATTTGCCATTGAATAAAAACTTACTGAATACAAATCAACAAATAAAGCCATTAGAAACAGAAGCAACAACGAAACTAATGCCTGCGCTGACAGATTTAGAAAAAGAACGATCTGAAATCAATTTTTCTCAGCATCTTAAAACTTTAGGAAATTGTCTGAAGATTGATAATTCAATTGAAAGCGAACGTATTCAGCCCACGTATGAAAATTTGATTGTCAGTCTGAAGCCTGCGCTGGGTGATATTGTTGTGCAGATGGATGATTGGACCCAGTTAGACATGAAAACACCGGATGGTAAAACAAAACGCATCCGCACTGAAGTTAATTATGATGAACCCAACAGGCCCACAAAACATGTACAGCTTTATTTAATGAATGATCAGGGCATGCCAGAACTGCAAAACTTAGATAAAGAGCTTTCAAGAAATCCAACTGATGGTTTTATTGAATCATTAAAAGAGGGTTCTAGTTTTTTAGCTAATGAAAAAGGCGGTCGCGCTTATTTTCAAGAAGGCGAAGAAACTGTTATCGTCGAACGCAATAACCGCATTCAA